>DATARE010000520.1:0-11158 GCA_036264295.1 Micropepsaceae bacterium
GTCTGGACCAAAAGCGAGGCAAAAGCGCGCGCCGCGCCCCTGATTCCCCCCCGTTCCGCCGTCCGTCTCACGCAAAATCCTTTCCGAATCGCCGCTATTTGTGACTGAGCGGCAAAGCAGCATATACCGGCCATTCCCGTCCGTTCCAACACGGCTAGGGTTAACCGGATAATCTCCCTTCCGTTCGCGGCCTGCGCACCCCATATTTCGCAGGCGCAGCATACGACTCTTTACCTCACAACTCGGACGACCTCATGGCAAAACCATCCCGCGGCAAGAAAACATTTGAAGAAAAGCCAGCGCCGGCATCGGCGGCCGCGCCCCCCCCACCCCCTCCTCAGTCTGACGCCGCGGCTTGCCAAGGCGGCTATCAAATCACGGATGCGCCGGCCTTTGGCCGGAACATGGCGCGCGTGGCGGCGCAAAGCCAATTGCTTCTGTCGGAGTTCTTCAAGCGCCAGACCGAGCGCTTTGGTCAGGATCCGATCGACCCTCTGAATTTGGCCGGCGCCTATTTTTCCCTGTTGAAGAACATGGCCGCCAACCCCGGTTATGTCTTCACCTCACAGATCGCGCTCTGGCGCGATTATCTCAACCTCCTGCAACGCACGGGAGAGCGGGCTTTGGGCCGCCCAGTGGAACCGTTCGCGGTGCCCGCGGCGAGCGACCGCCGCTTCCGCGACAAGGAATGGCAGGAAAACCAGATCTTCGATTTCATCAAACAGTCTTATCTGGTCACCTCAAACTGGATGCAGAAGACCGTCGCCGGCGTGCAAGGCATGGACGAAAAAGAGCAGGCGCGCGCGAGCTTCTATGCCAAGCAATTCGCCGACGCGATCGCGCCATCCAATTTCGTGCTGACGAACCCGGAAGTCCTGCGTGAGACATTGCGCAGCAATGGCGAGAATCTGGTGAAAGGGCTCGACAATCTGCTTTCGGATCTCGAGCGCGGCCAGGGCGACCTGTCGATCCGCCAAACCACCGACAATTTCCTGGTTGGGCGCGATGTCGCGACCACGCCGGGCAAAGTGGTTTTCCGCAACGAATTGTTCGAGCTGCTGCAATATACGCCGACGACGGAAACCGCGTACGAAACGCCTCTCCTGATATTCCCGCCCTGGATCAACAAGTTTTACATCCTGGACCTCCAGCCCAAAAATTCCTTCGTCAAATGGGCCGTCGAACGCGGCTACACCGTGTTCGTGGTGTCGTGGGTCAATCCCGATCCTTCGCTGGCGGAGAAGGATTTCGACGATTATATGCGCGAAGGAATTTTTGCCGCACTGGACGCGGTTCAAAAGGCCACCGGCCAGCGCCAAGTCAATGCCATCGGCTATTGCATTGCCGGCACGCTGCTTGCGGCAACCCTCGCCTATATCGCCGCCAGCGGCGAAAACCAGGATCGCTTCAAATCGGTAACCTTCCTCGCCGCCCAGGTCGATTTTTCCCAAGCCGGCGATCTTCTGGTGTTTGTCGATGACGAGCAATTGGCCGCCATGGAACAGCAGATGCGCGCGGCCGGCGGCGTGCTCGAAGGCTCGAAGATGGCGATGACCTTCAACATGCTGCGCGCGAACGATCTCATCTGGTCCTTCGTGGTCAACAATTACTTGCTCGGCAAAGAGCCGGTGCCCTTCGATCTTTTGTATTGGAATTCCGACACCACACGGATGCCTTTGAAGCTGCATCTGGCCTATTTGCGCCAGTGTTATCGCGACAACGCGCTGGCGAAAGCGCAGATGATCCTGGACGGCGAGCGCTTGAATATCAGCAAGATCAAGACGCCTGCCTTCTTTCAGGCAGCCCGCGAAGACCACATCGCGCCAGCGGCATCGGTCTATAAGGGCGCGAAATTGTTCGGCGGTCCGGTGACCTATATGCTTGCGGGTTCAGGCCATATCGCAGGCGTCATCAATCCGCCCGCAGCCGTGAAATATCAGCATTGGACCAACGAGAAATTGCCGGCAACGCTGCAGGAATGGCAGGCCGGCGCGGTCGAACATCCAGGTTCCTGGTGGCCGGAATGGGATGCATGGCTGGCACCGCGCTCGGGTCCGCAAATTCCGGCGCCCAAACCGGGTGACGGCGAGTTGAAAGTTCTTGGCGATGCACC
This sequence comes from Micropepsaceae bacterium, assembly GCA_036264295.1. Taxonomy (GTDB): domain Bacteria; phylum Pseudomonadota; class Alphaproteobacteria; order Micropepsales; family Micropepsaceae; genus CAIYRG01. The sequence continues at coordinate 2,114 of DATARE010000520.1, forward strand.
TGGGACTTATGTCCTCGTGAAAGCCGGCACGATGAACAAAGGGAAAAACGGGTAGCGCTCTCGCAGCGTGGTGCGAATATTTGCTATGGCACTCTCTGCGTGATTGCGTGTTGGCCTCCTTCCATCGCGCGTGTGAACAAGGCCAATGCGGGTCGCTCAAGAACCACGTAAAAGCTCACCGCGAACGCGCACGAGAGAGGCACGGCACACAACAGAAGAAGGTAGGCCGCAAATCCATGGAGCCCGATTGCACTGCCGAAATGCCCCAATAGCGAAAGGACGAAGGGGTGGCTGAGATAGAGCGTAAAGGATGCGTCGCCAATCAACACCGCCAGCATCAGCAGAGGCGCAAATAGACCCGCCGGTGCTCTCAACCGGTCAACATTAAGTCCTGCAATCAACAGGAGCGACGAGGCCGTGGCATACCCGACGATGCGCGCCAGTTCGGTGATTGCAAACTCATGCACTCCCACAAGATGGGCCAGACTTCTCGTCTCGGTAGACCATGCCGTTGCCGCGAGCAACGCAACACCCAGCAATGCCGGAACACCTATGCCAAGGGCGCGAAGCCGCGCCCGCCAGAAATAGATCATCACGCCGCAGGCAAATTCGAGGTGATACCCCGAAACCAGATGCCAATCCCAAACGGGACGACCGGCATAGAAATTCAGCACCGTCCCGGCGGCGAACATTGCGAAAAGAAGCCCGGGCAATAGGCGTGCAAAGCCAAGCGAAAACAAAATCGCCGCCAATACATAAAACTGTATCTCATGTTCCAGCGACCAGCCGACAAACAGTGCGGGATATTGTGGCTGGGGCCACACCAGGAAGGACTCGACGATAGTCGTCGCGTTCTGTGGCGGTGCTGCCAAAGTCCAGGCGGGATTGATCGAAAGGGCAACGACGGCCACTGCGGTAAACAGCGCGTAAAAGGGCCAAATGCGAAAAAACCGCCGCATGGCGAAATCGCGCCAGTCGAAGGTGCCCTTAAGCGAGATGTAGCAGATGATGAATCCGCTAATGGTGAAAAAAAGATCGACTCCGGCATAACCGAATTGCAGAAATGCCGGCGGGGTCACATGCACATCCGGGAAATTCTTGGCGATTCCCCCAATATGCCAAACCACGACAAGCAGAGCCGCAAAGGCTCGCAAAACCTGAATGCCCGTGAGTTTCATTCATTGAATGTCACACGGACACCCCTCATTGGTGCGGAAAATCAATTCTACATGGCAAGAATGGAAATACAAAGCTAGGGCATTGCCTGGCTCAGCTTTGGGAGCTTGGCTTCCAACACCTATTCGCTCGATCACGGAAAGCTCAGAATTGGGATAAGTTGTTAGGGTTGTCTTCCTATTATGACGCTCCGTTGGAGGACGCCATGAACAAGATTTTCCTTAGCGCGCTGACGGCGTTGGGCCTGCTGGGCGCCATGCCCGCCGAGGCCGCGGCACGGGGCGACGCCTTTCTGGGCGCGCAAATGGCCCCTTTAACGCCGGAAGTTCAGAACGATCTCGCCATCAAAACCACCAAAGGCGCTGCCATTGGCGATGTTGTTCCAGGCAGCCCCGCAGCGTTCGCCGGATTGAAGAGCGACGACGTCATCGTCGGAATCGACAAACAGCAAGTGAGCTCGCCGCAGGACGTCATTGCGCTCGTCACGAGCCATGTGCCCGGCGACCGGATCGCGGTGCAGTTTCTCGATTCCCGCAAAGGCCATCGCCTCAACACCGTCAGCGTTACTTTGGGCGTGCGGCCTTCAGAATTTCAAACCGATGCGCAGCCGGGACCGCAGCCCGTGCCATTCGTCAAGACGGCAGCCAACGCCGGCAGCCTCACGCAGCTTATGCCGTTGCGAAATCAATTCTGTCAGGCGCTCGCACCGGCGGGCTGGACGATTGTCGACCAGGACGACCGCGGTGCGACATTCAGCGTGGGTTCCCCCGATCGCAGCATGGTTGCGTCCTATGGCGTCGTGGCTGTGAATGGCGGTCAAGTTGCGGGTTTCTATGGACCGCAATACCGCAACCCGGCGAGCTTCGTGCAATTCCTGGCATCGACGGTGGCAGCACAGCCGATTCAGGTGACCGGTGCTGAGCCCTACAACGGGATGCAAGTGACGAATTTTCGCGCCAACAATCGCCGGGGTTTCGCCATCTATCGCGCCTATCCCCTGCCATCCGATCCGGCCGGTTATATTGTCTCTGCCCGTATTGCGGTTGCGGGAGGCGAACATGAGCTGCCGATTGCGGGTGCTGTCGCGGCATCCCTCGATTGCAGAACGACGTTCAAAGCTCCGCCGGATGGCTACACCCAAGTGCATGCGAAAGGCGCCGACACCGGCACCTCGAAACGCTGCAAGGCGGGAGACTGCAGCGATTCCGATTTGGCGGGCACCTATAACAGCCAGCTCGGCACGGGCTATGTTCACTCCGCGTCGGGCACGAATTATCTCGTCGATGTGACGAGCGATTATCATGCGACCGGTCCCGATGGACCGGGCTATTACCGGCAGGTGGGCAATTCGCTCGAAAGGCTGGAACCGGGCCGGTCGGACTAAAGGCCTCGGATTAACCGCGCGCGATCACCTGCGTCAGAATATCGGCGGCGCGCTGGCAATCGGCGCCACTGACATCGAGATGCGTCACCGCCCGCAACTTGCGCGCCCCGAAAACCGACAGCAGAACACCGTTCTCCTTCGCGCGCGCTGCAATCGTCGCGGCATCGGGCGCGCCCTCCTCCATGTGGAAGATGACGATATTGCTTTGCACGGTTGCCAGATTCAGGCGCACGCCGGGCGATTTCGCGACGTGTTCCGCGATCAATCTCGCATGTGCATGGTCTTCGGGCAGACGCGCGAGATTGTGCTCCAGCGCATAAAGCCCGGCCGCCGCCAAAATGCCCGCTTGCCGCATGGCGCCGCCGAACATACGCCGGACGCGGACGGCGCGCATGATTTCGTTTGCAGGCCCGGCGATCACGCTTCCCACCGGACATCCCAAGCCTTTGGAAAGCGCAATGGAAACGACTTCGAACGGCCGAGCGAGTTCGGCAACAGAACATCCCGAAGCCGCGGCCGCGTTAAAGAGGCGCGCGCCATCGAGATAGGTGCGGATGCCGAGCGCGCGTGCCGCCTCGCAAATGGCGATGGCATCATTCTGGGGGAATACCAGCCCGCCGCAGCGATTATGCGTATTTTCCACCACCACCAGGCTCGTGGGCGGAAACATCATGTGACCCGCCGGTTTGAGCGCGGCGCGAAACTCGTTCGCGGTAAACAACCCTTCGGATCCGATGGGCGTGAATTGCACACCGGCATTCGCCGCGCCGGCACCCGATTCATGCCAGACCATGTGCGTTTCATGTCCAAGCACCACATCGTCGCCTGGATGCGTCAGCAATTTTAGGCCAATCTGGTTCGCCATCGTGCCGCTGGGCACGAACAATGCGGCTTCCTTGCCAAGCAATTGCGCGAGGCGCTCCTGCAGCAGGTTGATGCTTGGATCATCGCCATATTGATCGTCGCCGACAGGCGCCTCCGCCATGGCATGCCGCATTGCTGGCGAGGGACGCGTCACCGTATCGGAACGGAGATCGATGAAATCCATTATTGCCTCTTTGTCGAATACAGGCTTCGCATTGCTTTCGCCACGCCAAGGCTGCCTGCATCGCCGCGGCGTTCAAGACCGTCGATGACGCCTTGGGCATCGGAAGCCGCCCGATTTTGCGAGAGTTTGGCTTTGCCTTCGAGCCTATCGAAAACAAGCTCGAACCCGGCGATTGCCGCGAGCAGGCCATCCAGCCGCTCCGGCGGAACCCGTGCCATTTTCCACGGTGCTTTCGGTGCGAGGGCAGCTTCTTCCTGTGCCGTGAGATCGGAGAGCAAAATTCTGAGTTCTGGACCTGCCAATCGGCGCACATGCCCGACACCTTCAACCGCGACATAATTCCAAGTCGGCACCATGCCATCCGTCGCATACCAGTCCGGCGACACATAAGCGTGCGATCCCATCACAGAAAGAGACACCAGCGCGCCATCGGCTATGTCCGAAAGCGGATTGGCCAGCGCGAGGTGGAACCGCACGGCGCCAAGAGTGCCAAGCCCTGGATCAAGCACCATGGGTGCATAGGCGAAATTGATCGTTCCCCCGATATGCCCCGCGATGACCGCGAACACGTTGCCACGCAAGAACGCATGGATTGCGCCCAGATCGGAAATCGCGAAATGCGGCGGCACATACATGGGTCAGACAAGTCCACGCGTTTCGGGCCAACCCATCATGACGTTCAAATTCTGCACGCAAGCCCCCGCCGCGCCTTTCCCCAGATTGTCGAGGATGGCAACCACCCGCGCCTGACGGCGCGCCTCGTTCCCGAAGACATAGATCTTCAGCCCGTTGCTGTCCTTCAGCTCCTCCGCATCGAGCGTCTTCTTGGCCTGAGCTTCGGCCAGGGATGCGACCTCGATCAATTCTTCGCCGGGATAGGATTCTGCCAGCGCCGCATGAAGCTCAACCACGCTGGGGCTGCCGGGCAGCGCCCATAGTTGCAGCGGAATTTCCACCAGCATACCGCGATAGAACCGTCCGACGCTGGGCGCAAACAAGGGCCGGTGCGTCAGGCCGGAATGAACGCGCATCTCCTCGACATGCTTATGCTCGAGAGACAAACCATAGGTGCGAAATGTCTCGTGCGAACAATTGGGAGCCGCTTCATCTTCGAATTCGGCGATCATCGAACGGCCGCCGCCGGAATATCCGGACACCGCATTGCACGTCACAGCCCAATCGGGCGGCAGCACGCCGCCCCGAATCAAAGCCCGCGCCAATGCGAGAAACCCGGTGGAATAGCAGCCCGGATTGGTCACCCGCATTGCATGACGCAATTCCTCGCGGCGCTTGGGCTCCAATTCGGGAAAGCCGAAGACCCAGCCTTCGGCCACACGATGTGCGCTGGAAGGATCGATCACCCGCACATTCGGGTTTGAAATCAGTGTCACGGCTTCGCGTGCGGCATCGTCGGGCAAACAAAGGATGACGACATCGGCCTCGTTCAACGCGTCGCGGCGGACCACCGCGTCCTTACGCTGGGCGCCGCTAAGCACAATGAGTTCAATCTCGCTGCGGTCTTGCAGCCGCTCGCGAATTTCGAGGCCCGTGGTTCCCGCGGCCCCGTCGATGAAGATCCTCACCGCCATACAAGTCTGTGCTCCAGTTCCGGAAGACTGCTCATATCGCGCAGCGAGGGCGCGGGAAAGAGGGTGCAGGGATCAAAGCCCTGCTTCTATGGCGCCCCAGGCCCAGCCCGAAGAAATCATTACGTAGAAATGCGCAGCAACCTTTGCTGACATTGGTCAACGGCAGCGGCCAGTCCGCGCGGGATAGTTGCCGATGCCTCATCTGACGAGATTCATGGTTTACGCTGCGGCCCAGACGATTGACGTGGTCAAACGAAACCGCGCCGGCATCCAAAGCGCCATTTTCCTGACCATTCTGGCGCTCGTCGCTACGGGCCATATGTGGGAATTGAAGGCAATCCACGGCACCTTCGGCGTGATCTCCTTTCAGACCATGCATTCACTCAACTTGGTCGAGACGCTGCTCACATTCGCCGTGTTCATTGCCGGGCTTCTTGTCTTCATCACCTATCGAGCCGAACACAGGATCGCCGCCAAGCGGTGCCTGGCGGCCGAGTGGAACGTACACCGTCAGGCGCTGGAAGATGGTCTGACGGGGTTGCCTAACCGCCGATATTTCGAAGACGCGCTCGGCACCGCCCTGACCTCGCCTGTCACGACGGGTGGTTTGCACGCTGTGTTTCTGCTGGGGCTCAACGATTTCAAACGGGTGAACGACCTTTATGGCCATCCCACGGGCGACCAAGCCTTGTGCCAAGTGGCAAACCGCCTCAGGAACGCGGTCTCGGGCGGAGACGTGGTGGCAAGATTCGGCGGCGACGAATTCGCCGTTTTGAGCTTTCACCTCACGGGGCTGGACGCCGCGACCGCAATCGCAGGCCGTATTGCGACGGCGCTCGCGCAGCCGATTGTGGTGGGAAGCAGCCGGCTGCTGGTCAGCGCTGCCATCGGAATCGTGTTGCTGCCTTTTGAGGGTGCGACGACCCAAGAGGTGCTGCGCGAGGCCGATGTCGCGCTTTTCCACGCAAAGGGGGAAACCGGTCCGGGCTATCGCTATTTCGAAGCAGGCATGGACCGCGCCCTTCGCGAGTTCGATTTGCTGGAAAGGGAGCTGCGCAAGGCCATCGATGCCGACGAAATTCGTCCATTTTACCAGCCGGAAGTCGACCTCGCGTCGAATGCGATCGTCGGTTTCGAGGCCCTTGCCCGCTGGACGCATCCCACGATGGGGGAAATCGAACCGGCAACCTTCATCCCCGTGGCCGAAAAATCCGGGCTAATCAATGCGTTGTCACTTCGGCTGCTGCGGCAGGTTTGCCTGGAGACCAAGACGTGGCCGGACCATTTGCAGATCTCGTTCAACGTATCGCCCCTGCAACTCAGGGACCGCGCACATGGCCAAGAGCTGCTGCAGGTCTTGAACGAAACGGGATTTCCGGCGCATCGGCTCGAGATTGAAATCACGGAGAATGCTCTTGTCAGCGACATCGAGGCCGTCAGAACGACGCTCGGCCTGCTTCGCCAAGCCGGTGCTAAAGTCGCGCTGGACGATTTCGGCACCGGCAGCTCGAATCTGTTTCATTTGCGCAGTTTCACGCCCGATAAAATCAAGATCGATCGCAGCTTCGTCGGCACGATGATGTTCGACAAAGGCAGCGAAATGATCATCCGGGCTTTGATCGGATTGGGATTGGGCTTGGGGGTGGCGGTCACCGCAGAAGGGATTGAGACCTATGCCCAACAATTGCGCCTGCGGACACTGGGATGTCCGCTGGGCCAGGGTTTTCTTTTTAGCCGGGCAGTGCCGGCCACCGCCGCCACGCAAATGATTGCCGCCAACGCGGACGGCCTTACTCCTGCGGCTGCGCCCTATGCGTCGGGAACATCATCAGTCCTGCACTGATCCCTTTTCGGTGAGACGCTGCCTACAGCGCAAACTGTTCGCAATTGAGACGGAAGGGACTTAGGATTCCCCCGCACCGCGTTCATTCGAAAACGGCGGCGCTATTTATAAAGAGGGGACCGATGACCTTGGCCGGTCATGCGGCGGTTTTGGATTTGTGATTCACAATATGCGCATCCCGCAACGGGCGTTGCTTTTTCTGGCGGCCTTAGCCGCCCTGCTGCCGGCGCGTTCGAAGGCTGCCGGCGAACCGGTGGAAACGCTGACAATCACCGCGGCTCCCCTGTCCGGCGGGATTGTGAGCGCGGACTCGATCAGCACCAATGTGCAAATCCTGGATCATACCGACATCGAGAATTCCGGCTCGGCAAGCGCGCTGCGTACGCTGTCGGAGACCGGCGGCGGCGTCTCGCTGTCCGGCGCGCAAGGCAATCCGTTCCAGCCCAGCGTCGTCTATCGCGGCTTCGAGGGTTCGCCCCTGGTCGGCGACGCGCAAGGCTTGGCGGTGTACGTCAATGGCATTCGCTTCAATCAGCCATTCGGTGACACGGTCAATTGGGACCTCCTGCCGGATATCGCCATCGACCGGCTCACGGTCCAAGGCTCCGCGCCGGCTTTCGGGTTGAACGCGCTGGGCGGCTCGATTTCGGCCGTGATGAAGGATGGGTTCTCGTTCCAGGGCACGGAAGGGGAAATCTCCGGCGGCTCTTTCGGCTTTTATCGCGAAGCTTTTCAATTCGGCGCCGAGAAGGGCAATCGCGCAATCTATATCGCGGCCACGAAATCGAACGAAAGCGGCTGGCGCGATCATTCGCCATCGGCGCTGACGAATTTCCTCGCCGATGCCGGCTGGCACGGCAATGCCGCAACGCTGCACCTGAATCTGATCGCCGCACAGACCAATCTGGTGGGGAATGGCGCGGTTCCGGTCGAGCTTTTGGCGGCACGGCGCAGCGCGGTCTTCACCTTTCCGGATCGCACAAAAAACAGTTACGTGCTGGCAAGCGCAACGGCGACAGCCGATCTCGGCGGACCGTGGTCCGTGACCGCCGATCTCTATCTCGACGGCTTGCGACAAGCCACGGTCAACGCCGACGCGAGCGACGCGTCGTCGTGCGATGATGCATCGGGCGCGCTCTGTTTCGACGATACCGTGGCGACCGATACGTCCGGGCAGCCGATCCCGGCGTTTCTTTCCGGTGGCGCCTATGGGCAGCTCAATCGCAGCACAACCCGCACATTCGGCTATGGCGCCGCCTCCCAGCTCAACTATGAGGGAATATTTTTCACCCGCTCCGACCATGCGGTTTTGGGCGCCGCTTTCGATCACGGGCGTTCGCGCTTCGAAGCGGATTCGCAATTGGGGGCCATCAATAACGACCGCGGTTTCGATGGACCGGGATTCTTAATCGACCAAGCCGACGGGTCCATCGCGCCGGTCAATGTCACCGCGAGCAATTCCTATTATGGAATTTATGCGTCCAACGTGTTGGAGCTGACGTCAACGGTCGCGCTTTCCGCTTCGGCGCGCTTCAACATCGCCGAGATTGGGTTGCGCGATCAAATCGGGACATCGCTGAATGGCGAACACCGTTTCACCCGCCTCAATCCTGCTGTCGGTTTGAGCGCAAAAGTCACGCCGGAAACGACATTTTATGCCGGCTATTCGGAAGCCAATCGCGCGCCCACACCGGCAGAACTGTCATGCGCCGATGAGGCTGCGCCTTGCAGCCTGACCAATTTCTTCGTCGGCGATCCTCCTCTGAAACAGGTGGTGGCCCATACGGTCGAAACCGGCTTGCGCGGCACAATGCAAACCTCTGGTGTCGGGCTCGATTGGCATGCCGGCTTTTTCCGCACCGACAGCGACGACGATATCCAGTTCGTCGCGAGTTCTGTTCTGGGCCGGGCGTTTTTCGAAAACGTGGGAACGACACGCCGCCAGGGCGTGGATGCCTCGGTGAAGATGCGATACGGTCAACTCATCGCGGGATTGGACTACAGC
>DATARE010000526.1:0-4089 GCA_036264295.1 Micropepsaceae bacterium
CGTCTCCGCGGCCTTGGGCTGGACGTTGGGCGTCACACCGGCCGCCGGCACGAATCCCGCGATCGCAACCTGGACCAAGCCAGGCACGATTCCCTATCTAAACCTGTTCTGCGATGCGAGGACGATCCAGTGCAATTCCCCGACCACCTTGAACTATGTCGGGAACTATAGCTCAACCACCGAGGCGTTCTGGATCAACGAGAAGGGCTTCAAGGCGGACGGGCCGCTCTTCGATCTGCCGGGCGGCCAGGTGAAGATGGCGGTCGGCGCCAACTACACGAGCTACCACTTCCTGATTCAGCAGCAGGTCCAGAATCAGACCAATCCCACCGTCGCCTTCCTGAGCGATCCGGAACAGCGTCAGGTTTGGGCGGCGTTCACACAATTGAACATCCCCATCATCGGGGAGAACAACGCCCTGCCAGGCATTCGAAAGCTGGAACTGGAAGGTTCGTGGCGGCACGACCAGTACAACGACGTGGGCGGCACCAGCAATCCGAAGGTCGCCTTCAACTGGGAGATCTCCGAAGATCTTGGCCTGACGGTGCGGGGCTCGTGGGGCACGTCGTTCCGCGCTCCGAGCTTTGGCGAGTTCTCGCCGATCTCGAACGTGGCGTGGAACGGCTGGGGCCTACCAACGGGCCTCTTCACCAACAACGCCTCGATCACCATCGCCTGCGATCCGGCTACGAACCGGCCTCCGCCGGGTTCGGGCGCGGAGAAACTCTTCAATGCCGGCTTCGGATGCAACTCGCAGCCCGCCGGGATTTCGCTCAATGGCGGCGGCAAGGCCGCGGTGGATGCGCATTTCCGGACCTATTTCAACCAGTCCGAGCAGAAGCTGGAGCCGGAGCTGTCGACCAACTGGGGTGTCGGATTCGATTTCGCTCCGACGAGCTTCCTCAGAGGCCTCGACGTCCAAGCCACGTGGTACAGCATCAAGATCAACGGCCTTCTGGCCAATTTCGGCAATCCGACGACGAACCGCTTTGCAGATCCCACCCTTGGGTTCGTCTTCCTGGTGCCGAGCGACGTGGGCTGTCCGGCGGCGCAGAATCTTACCCCGCAATTATGCGCGCCCTTCCAAGACATGGTGCAACGCGCGCTCGCTCATCCCACCAACACTGTCCCCGGATCCGTCCAGACATTGATCTATTGGATCAATGACGGCGGCACCATGAACAAGGGCTTTCAGAAGACTACGGGCATAGACTTCAACGCCAGCTATGACTGGGACATGGGCGATTTCGGCGCCTGGAACACCGGGATTACCGGGACCTATTACATCAGTCAGCCGTCATCCCGAAACGGAGAACCGGCCACCGATGCCTTGTATCACGTCAACCTCGCATCGGTCGGCGGCGTGGCGCAAGACGGCGTCGAATCGCTGCCGCGGTTCAAATACAGGGCGCGGCTCGGCTGGAGCAATGGGCCATGGAGCATTGTCGGTTTCATGGATTATTCCGCCCACTTCTTCCACACGCAGACCGCGCCGCCCAATGTCAACTTCCAATGCACCGCTGCGGGAGGCACGGTTGGCGGCAATGTTGCCAATGTTGTCGCTGCCTCCGCGGTGCCCGCCACGTTCCCCTGCGCGATCAACAACTACACCAATATGGAGCCGGCCTATTACACCTTCGATCTATCGGGTGGCTATGACACTGGCGATGCGCCGGCTAACGATTATCTGAAGCACATCAGCCTTCAGCTCATCGTGCAGAACATCATGGATAAGGTGTCGCCCTTCGAGTACCGGATCGCAACCGGCGGCGGCAATCCGTGCGCTTGCGACATCACGAAGGGCCTTTATGGCCGCACCTTCCAGGTGCGAATCGTAAAGACCTGGTGAGCGAAAGATTCTGGGCGCGGCCTCGATTGGAGATCGGGCCGCGCCTAGATCTCGGCAATATCATTCACGTCACAGCAAAGTCCGCCGGCGGTTCGCCGTTTTCGCGCCGTCGATGCATCGTCGCCAGCGCGGCTTCAAAATTGCGCGCGAACCGCGCCGTATCGAAGAGCGGATAGGTATCGCGATGGCGCGCAAGCTTGGTTCTGAGCGCGGTTAGTCCCGTGGGGTCACGAGCAAGCTTCAGAGCCAATGCGGCATAGTCTTCTAGTGAATGTGCAATCAGTTCGGGCATCCCAACCGCATGAAGCAGGCTTGCCGCGACGCGCCCAGCGAAACTTGCGCCCATGCAAGTGAGGACGGGAACGCCCGCCCATAGTGAATCGCTCGCTGTCGTGTGCGCGCCATAGGGAAGCGTGTCCAGGAAGAGATCCGCCAAACGATGGCGCGCAAGATGTTCGGCGAGCTTCATAAGGGGAGCAAAAATCAGGCGGTCGCCATCGACCGCCCTGGCCTCCGCCTCCCGGCGAAGATTTCGTGTCGCCTCAGGATTGTTTTCGAGCAGCCAGAGTACGCTGCCGTCAACGTCTCTGAGCAGACGCATCCAGACCTCGAAGATCTCCGGCGCGATCTTGCTGGGGTCGTTGAAACAGCAAAACACGAAGCCTTCGCGGGGCAAGCCCGCCTCGGCCCGGCTGGGCGTCTTTTCCGCGATCCGCCGTTTGGAATCATTGCACTGATATGTGTCGGGCAGAATGGCGACCTTCTCGTCGTAATAACTTCGATGTCCGTCGGGAATGACGATCTTATCGGCGAGGATGTAGTCGACATAGGAGGCACCCATGGTTCCGGGATAGCCCAGATAGTTGACCTGAACGGACGCAGGGCGAAAAGCGAGAATCCCCGGACGGCAACCCGCCGCGAATCCCATCAAGTCGATCGCAATGTCGACTTCTATTTGGCGCAAGAACCCGGCGATTTCCGCGTCGGATTTACGCTCTGCATCGATGAAGGCGTCAAAGGCGGCCCTCGTCCGCGCCCGCATCTCGCTGCCGTCGTCCGCAAACAACGAAATCGCCATGGTCTCGAAGCGCGTTCTGTCGTGCTGCTCGAACAAGCCCGCCGCAAGCCAGGAGGTCGCGTGATCGCAGAAATCCGCCGAAATGTAAGCGACGCGAATCTTGCTGTGATGATAGGGCTCCCCGCGCCAAAGCGGATTTGGGGAAGGCGGCCAGCGGCGAACGAAAATGCGCGCGCATTGCAATTGATCGGCGGGCGAGGTCCATAGCCTGGTGTTGATCAGCGGCTGAATGACGGGCTTGCCGGCGCTCAGGGCGGCCGCGATATCGGCGCGGTCCTGCGTCAGGTGCCCCCAATCGCAGCGCTGCAACCGGCAAAATACGAGATGGCCATGCACATCGGGGAGCTCCGGATGAAGGCTGAGCAATGTCTCGAAAGCGCGGGCGGCGTCGCCGAAACGCTTCAGCGCCAAAAGGGCCGCGGCCCGATTGGCCAGCGCCTCGATCAAATCCGGATTGATCGCCAGCGCTTTGTCGAAGCAGGCAAGGGCCTCCTCATGGCGATTCAGATTTTGCAGGATGCCGCCGCAATTACTCCACACCCCCGCAATATGCGGATTGATGGCAATGACGCCGCGGAAGTCCTTCAGCGCTTCATTGTGCCGGTTCAATGCCATGAACGCGGCGCCACGATTCATCAACGCTTCGACGAAGTTCGGCTTATGTGCCACGGCCCGGTCAAAGGCGGCGAGCGCATCTTCGATGCGGCCAAGCCGATGGAGGGAACAGCCTCTAATGAAATGCGCTTCGGCCACGCCCGGATTGATCCGGAGGGCCTCGCCTATCAGCCGTTCTGCCTCGCCATATTTTGCGCCCTGATAGTGCAAAAATCCGAGCGCATAGAGGGCATCGAATTGGCGAGGATTGAGGCGCAGAACTTCTCCATAAAGGCGCGCCGCTTCCGCCAAATTGCCCGCTTTGTGCATGCGCTGCGCGTTCTGCAGGAGAATTTCGCTCATCCTAGGAATCATACTGCATCGACGGGACACGGCAATGGCCGCGAATTCCGTTGTCCCGCACGGTCTCTGCGTTATGATGTTTTCCATGAAATTCATGATCGCCATCCCGGCCTATGGGGGATCCATCAAGAACGCTTGCGTTGAAAGCCTGCTCAAATTGCAGGCCAGTCTTCATGCGCGCGGCGTTTCGGCAGACTATGGCGTC
>DATARE010000546.1:0-10236 GCA_036264295.1 Micropepsaceae bacterium
CAATAATGTCGTTCTTGAAATTCGTAAACGCCTTGCCGTCGAGCGTTGGCCGCTTGATTACCCCGTGTGCAAAGCGACCGCCACTATGTTTTAGTGCCTCGATTAGATCGTGGTGACTGAATGCAATGGCCAACATGATCACAGCGTCAACTACGTCGCCTCCCAGCGCTTTCACATCCGACCATAGGTTTGGGATAGAGCCGTCACGCCGAGCGGACATGATCACCGCAGCTTGAGTACGGTCTATGTTGATGCCTTCTACCTCACCCGTGGCGTTATCCAGTACCTTGTCGGGGTCAAACCGTTTCAGCAGCCGGGAAATCTTGTGTGCCCCGTGCTTTGTCAGAGAAACCTTGAGTTTCTTAAGGTCTGTCATCCGCGGCCAGTATTTGCGCTGCATTCCTCGAACAATCGGTCGAATATGTGATCGGCGCCCCATGCTTGCGCCGATGTGAATGCGATCAGTCGCTTCTGTTCGGATGTAAGCGGCTTGTTGCCAGGTTTATAGCCGAGATCGTGGTCGGCTTCAGACCACGCGTGTTGGAACAGCGTTTTGATCTGCAATTCGAAAAAACCCGGAACCAATGAGGTATCCATGTCATCGTCGATGACATCGGTTGGTAATACCAGCACAAAATGTTGGCCAAAGTATCCGAATTCGGATTCCGATTCCGGAACCAATTTCTGGTACTCGACGGCCCTAAAGTATTTCTTCACTAGCGCATCAATGCGTTCGACATCGGATTTGTAGAACACCACGATCCGTATCCCGATTTGGTCCTGAATCTGGCTAAGCGGCTCGCCATATTTCGGCTTTCCCTCATCCAGCGTGCGCGCCTTCTTCAGAAAACGGTCGACAGTTTTGGCACGCGCGGAAATGCGGTCGATCCGCGATTGGCCATTGATCAAATCCGTAATATGCACCTCTAGCGCGGCTGCCAAACGCACCAGGACGGTATCGTATCGGCGCCTGTAGAGCGCTTCGAGGGATTCAGGCTCGGGATTTGAGCTGTTCATTGACGACTCTGCCTTCTGTTGTGAAGCGCACCTGCCCATCAAGTTTGCCGACCGCTTCCTGGTGGAAGACATCGTCAAACTCCGCAGACGGCGCGGTCAAAGTTCCACCGTTGCTCAACTCTACCGATTTGAACGCGATCACGGTTTGGAATTCTGCGACATCGAACGCGAAGCGCTCTTGCGCTAAATACGGCGTCTTGAGTTCACCCGTGATCGCCGCCCGTGCCGCATGCGACAAGCCAAAGCGTTCCTCAAACTCATTGATGTTGAACCGTTGACCGTCGAGTCCGGCCGCAAGTGTGGCGGCTGCCGTGATCTCCTGTTTGACGGTGAGATCGGATTTCTTGGCCGCATTGCGTAACGCGGTTGCGAGCCGTCGCGTTCCCATCGCGGCGGTGACGGTGAGCTGGGACGCCAGGAAATCAAGAATCCAATAATTCGAGAATTCGCCGGCCGGATTGTTCAACTGCTTGTCGATGGCACGCCCGCTCCAGAACCCGGCCCGCAGCGACGCATCTTTGTAGGCGACCGCTTTGTACGATGCTTTGTTCTTCATAAAAACGCGTTCGAGGAATTGGACTGTGAGGTTGCGCGGATTCTCATCGACATAGATCGCGTTATCCGTCGGAAATCTGGAGATGACGATCTTGTGGTCTCGCCCCTCCTTCCCGGCAATGAGGAAAAGGAGGCCCAACCCGGATCGTCCATCCGTGTGCTTTTCCAATCGCTCAGCGATCACGCGACCGGTAGCAAGCGTCGGCTGTTCCAAATACCCGCAGACCAAGTCGCGACAATCGTTTTGTTGCTTACCGTCAACTGTGGGATTGAATGTAATGCCGATATCGCATTCCTGGTCCGATCTCACATAGATATTTCCGAGCAGTTCGAACATCCGCCCGCTAAGGGGGACTTGGGCCCCATTGATCGACGTTGGCTCGGCGGCCCCCTTACCAGGATGCACGAGATACGTGTGGATGTGCTGGACCGCCATGCATTTCCCCCAAACTCTTTGGGGGACTGTAGGGCCACACGTTGCACGGGAACAGGACGCGGTTCACGTCATCCTCTGCAAGCTGCCGTGCGATGCACTTTTTTCCTGAGGTTGCCATCGGGACCACGTCCGGCGAGGGCGCCTCACATATCGACGCATCAAACGCCGCTGCAACTTAGCCGATACCACCACCTGCTCTGGGCACCTTAAGACCATGTCGATCCAGCAAAATTTTAGTAAGTCGTGCCGTGGTCAGCGCTTGGAACCGGGCGGGGCTGGACTCCACGTCCTCCGAAAATGGCTCAACGAAGAATGCCAGCTCGCGGACCGTCAGAATAGGTTGGACCCTGGATTTGACGCCCTCGAAACTCTCTTTGGAAAAATCCCTGCCTGCATTGCTGTGGCCATGTCCTCCCAGATGTCCACCAGCTCGAGATAGCGCTCCCGAACCGTCTGATCAGCGGGAAGATTGGCCAAAATCCCGTCATGGACCGTATCTCTCAACGCCATAATCACAGTCCTCCTGCGAGGGGGAGCCCTTCCAATAATCACAGGCAGCGGTCGCAAGAATGGTTCCAATATTCACCCTCGCGCGGCTCTCCGCACTCGTCCCGACCTTAATTGTATCTCGCTCACCAATGCCATGAATTTCGACGCCGCATGCATTGGAGCCGAAAACGAAGGTGGCAAATGCCTGTAATTGGTGGCGAACTTGGCGACATTTCTCGTTGAATAACGCCACCTAAGTTGCTCCGACTGCTTCCGATATGCTTCCAGCCGCCACGTCCTAAGGGCGGCATCAGAGTGGCGGGGTAAATAATCAGTGTATTTCAACCAGGTAGTGGTGGGCGCGACAGGGATCGAACCTGTGACCCCTACCATGTCAAGGTAGTGCTCTCCCGCTGAGCTACGCGCCCTCACCAAGCCCTGCTCTATACCGTCGGCTGCGCGAGCCTGGCAAGGCGGCTTCATCCTTCGACAGGCTCAGGATGAGGATTCTGATCAGGCTGCGATCATGCGTTCGACTTCCTGCACCAGCTCGCGCAGGTGAAACGGTTTGGAAAGCACCTTGGCGTGCTTGGGGGTCTCCGACGCCGGATTGAGCGCCACCGCCGCAAAACCGGTGATGAACATGATCTTGAGTGTGGGGTTGAGATCGGCTGCCCGCTTGGCCAGTTCGATGCCGTCCAGGCCCGGCATGACGATATCGGACAGCAAAAGATCGAAATTCTCGTCGCAGAGGCAGCGATAGGCCTCCGCGCCGTCGCCAAAACAGGTGACGGCATGGCCGGCGCGCTCCAATGCCGCAGCCAGGAACTGCCGCAAGGAATCGTCGTCTTCCGCTAAAAGGATACTGGCCATGGTGCGCCCGGGGAGTCTTACGCATCTTTATAAAGCCAAATCCGTAAATGCCAGTTAATAGCGTCGGAGGCGGCAATGGGTTACGAAGCTTGATCCGCCGCCCCTGCAATGATTCATTTTGGGCCTGGGACACCCGATGAGCGCAAACCAAACCGGCAGCCCGCAAGACGGTGCCTTTACTGGCGCCGCGGCCGACAGCGCGCTGGAGGATTTGCGCTCGCAACCCGTGATGGTTGCGCGTCCGTTGCGGCAGACCGCGCCCTTCATCTTCGCATCCCCCCATAGCGGGCGGCTCTATCCGGCGAGTTTCGCGCGGCAAAGCCGGCTCGATGCGGTGATGCTGCGCAAATCCGAAGACGCTTTTGTCGACGAGCTGTTCGCCTCCGTGCCGGAACTTGGGGCGCCGCTGATTGCGGCTCGCTTCCCGCGCGCCTTTGTCGATGCCAATCGCGCCTCGGGCGAGATCGATCCTGCGATGTTCGATGCGCCGCTGGCCTCCGCCATTGCGCCCAGAACGCCGCGTGTCGCCGCCGGATTGGGAGTAATCCCGCGTATCGTGCGCGATGGGGTGGAGATTTACGTGGCGCGGCTGCCGGCGCAGGAAGCCCATTTTCGCTTGGAAAGCTTCTATCGCCCCTATCACGCGGCCTTGGCGAAGCTGGTGTCGGAAACGCGCGAATTGTTCGGCATTGCCATCGTGATCGATTGCCATTCCATGCCGCCACCCTCGCGCGGCAGCGACATCGTGATCGGGGATTGCTATGGCGAGGCGGCGGCCGCCGAACTCATTGTTGCCGCGCAACGGGCGCTGGCCGAGCTCGGCTTCGCGGTGATGCGCAACACGCCCTATGCCGGCGGATACACCACCAATCTTTATGGCAAGCCCGAATCGGGCACGCATGCCCTGCAGATTGAGATCAGCCGGTCGCTCTACCTCGATGAGGCGAGCATGACCAAAACGGCGGCTTTTCCCCATTGCAAGGAACGGCTCAGTCGCTTTGCCGCTCGCCTTATGGGCGGGTCCTGGATGAGCTTGGCGCGGCGGCAAGCCGCCGAATGATTTTGCCAAAGAAAAAGGCCGCCCCAAAAGGGGCGGCCAAGTTTAGGGAGGAAACGCCCCGGGAGGGGGGCTGCGACATGCAGGAGGAGTAAGCAATGCCGCACCGCAATAATATGCTATGCTGCATCTGCGAAAGCAAGCGCTAATTTGGTGCAGTGCATGGTCAGAATTGCCGCAGGGTTTTCACGAAAATTTTCATTTGTTTACAAAAACTTACAAAAATCCGCGTTAACGATTTTGCTGCGCAATAACCACTGCGGAAAAAATTGCACCGCAGCAGCACTTATCTCATCGAAACATCACGCAACCGCCACGCAGCCGACACACGAGCATGGCAGGCCCTTCGTATGGCAGCGCAGAAGGATTCGCCCATGCGGAGTAGCTTGGAATTCCTCCAGCCGGCGACCCCGCGTCCGCCGACGCCGAAACCATCCCAGCGCCTCCGGCGTCATCGGACCATTTTCATCTCGGACACCCATCTTGGCACCCGTGGCTGCAAGGCCGAACTGCTGGCCGATTTTCTCGTCCACAATGAATGCCAGACGCTTTACCTCGTCGGCGACATCATCGATGGCTGGCGGCTCAAGGAGAGCTGGTATTGGAGCCAGGCGCACAGCGCCGTCGTCAATCTCATCCTGAAGAAGGTGCAGGAGGGCACGCGCGTCATCTACGTGCCCGGCAACCACGATGAAGTCTTCCGCGATTATTGCGGCGTCAGTCTCGCGGGCGTGGAACTGAAGCACGATGCGGTCCATGAAACCGCCGACGGTTTCACGCTGTGGGTGGTCCATGGCGATCATTTCGACAGCATCGTGACCTATGCCCGCTGGCTCGCGCGGCTGGGGGACAAAGCCTATGATTTCGCTCTCGTCCTGAACGATTGGTTCAATTTCATCCGGCGTACGCTGGGCATGCCCTATTGGTCGCTTTCGGCCTATCTCAAGCGCCGGGTGAAGAACGCGGCCTCTTTCATTTCCAATTTCGAGCACACGCTCGCGCGTGAAGCCCGCAATCGCGGGCTAGATGGTGTCGTGTCCGGTCACATCCACCATGCGGAAACCAAACGCATCGACGGCGTTCTGTACTGCAATGATGGGGATTGGGTTGAGAGTTGTACCGCTCTTACCGAAGATGCGCTCGGCCGGCTGGAAATCGTCCATTGGACCCAATTTGCCGCCGATCAGCTTGCCCCGAAGAGCGTAGCCACCCATGCTGCGCCGTCTTATGTGGACGCTTGAGACCGCGATGATGTTTGGCGCTATGGCGGGTCCCGTATCTGCGAACCGCGGCAAGATCGCCGCGCCGGTCAAAGGCGGAGCGCTCAGAATTCTCATCGTTACCGATGCCTGGACTCCCCAGGTCAATGGCGTGGTGCGTACGCTGGAAACCCTCGGCCGCGAGCTGGTGTCCATGGGCCACCAGGTCCGCTATGCGACCCCGGAAAACCAGACCACGCTTCCCTTGCCCACCTATCCGGAAATCCGGCTTGCCCTGTTTCCGCGCCAGACGATCCTGCGTCTGATCGACGAATTTTCCCCCCACGCGATCCATATCGCGACCGAAGGCACCATGGGCTTGTCGGCGCGCGCGATTTGCCTGGAACGCGGGCTTCCCTTCACCACGGCCTTTCACACGCGCTTTCCCGATTATATCCATGCGCGCTTTCCCTTCATTCCGGAGACCGCGATCTATGGCGCGTTGAAGGCGTTCCATGCGCCGGCATCGGCGACCATGGTCTCGACGATTTCGCTGAAGCGCGAATTGGAGGCGTATGGGTTTGCCAATGTCGCGCTATGGTCCCGTGGCGTCGATATCGGACTCTTCGCTCCGCGGCCGGACAGCGAACTGCACGAAATACGGGCGGGTATTGCGCGCCCGATCTTTCTCTATGTCGGGCGTCTCGCGGTCGAGAAAAATGTCGAAAGCTTCCTGGCGCTGGATCTTCCCGGCACCAAGCTGGTGGTCGGCGAGGGGCCGCAGCGCGCCGAGCTGGAGGCACGGTTTCCCGCCGCGCGCTTTCTCGGACAACGGACGGGAGAAGACCTGGCGCGGATTTACGCGGCAAGCGACGTTTTTGTCTTTCCCAGCCGTACCGATACGTTCGGCCTGGTTCTCTTGGAGGCGCTTGCGTCCGGCACGCCGGTGGCGGCCTATCCCGTGCAAGGCCCGCTGGATGTGCTGGGCGAAGCCGACATCGCGGTCCTGGACGAGGATCTGCAAAGCGCCTGCCTTGCCGCGCTGTGCATCAACCGGGCGGATTGCCGCGCCTTCGCAATGGCACGGTCCTGGCGCGCTTCCACCGAGCAATTTCTTGGAAATTTGGCGTTGGTGCGCCAATAGGCCAAAGTCTCGGCCATTGCTCCGCCGCAATCGCGACTATATAAGCCGCGGCCCTCTTGCCTTCAGGTTCTTATGGAAATTCGCAATATCGCCATCATCGCCCATGTCGACCACGGCAAGACCACCCTCGTCGATCAGCTGCTGAAACAGTCCGGGGCGGTTCGCGAAAACCAGCAGGTCCAGGAGCGTGCGCTCGATTCCAACGATCTGGAGCGTGAGCGCGGCATTACGATTTTGGCCAAGTGCACCAGCGTCGATTGGGAGGACACCCGGGTCAACATCGTGGATACGCCGGGCCATGCCGATTTCGGCGGCGAAGTGGAGCGCATCCTTTCGATGGTCGACGGTGTGGTGCTTCTGGTGGATGCCGCCGAATCGGTCATGCCGCAGACGAAATTCGTGCTTTCGAAAGCGCTGAAGCTTGGGTTGAAACCCATCGTCGTCATCAACAAGATCGACCGCCAGGACGCGCGCGCCGAGGAAACCCTGGAGGAGATTTTCGATCTCTTCCTGGCCTTGGAAGCCAATGATTACCAGCTCGATTTCCATGTGCTCTACGCGTCTGGCCGGCAGGGCTGGGCGGTCGCCGATTTGAACGACGAGCGCAAGGACCTGTCGCCCTTGTTCGCCCGCATCGTTGCCGATGTGCCCCGGCCCAAGCCCGCGGAGCGCGCTGGCGACAATTTCCCTTTCACCATGCTGGTGACGACGCTTGAAGCGGACCCCTATCTGGGGCGCGTGCTGACGGGGCGCATCGAATCGGGCGCCATCACGGTCAACCGGGCCATCAAGGCGCTGTCGCGCGACGGCAAGACCATCGAGCGCGCCCGGGCGACGAAAGTGCTGTCGTTTCGGGGGCTCGCGCGCGTGCCCACCGACCGGGCCGAGGCGGGCGACATTGTCGCCATCGCCGGGCTGCAGGATGCCACCGTGGCCGACACGCTGTGCGATATCGAGGTGGAGACGCCGCTTCCTTCCCATCCCATCGATCCGCCGACATTGGCGATCACGATTTCGGTCAATGATTCGCCGCTGGCGGGCCGCGAAGGCGACAAGGTGCAGAGCCGCGTCATTCGCGACCGCCTGTTGCGCGAAGCCGAAGGCAATGTCGCCATTCATGTGCATGATTCGGGAGAAGCTGCCTATGAGGTGGCGGGCCGGGGCGAGCTGCAATTGGGCGTGCTGATCGAAACCATGCGGCGCGAAGGCTTCGAACTCGCTTTGTCGCGGCCGCGCGTGCTTTACCAGACCGATCCGGAAACCAATCAGCGCCTGGAACCGATCGAGGAAGTAACCGTCGACGTGGACGAGCCTTATGCCGGCATCGTCATCGAGAAGGTGTCGCAGCGCAAAGGCGAGATGCAGGACATGCGTCCGACCGGCGCGGGCAAGACCCGGATCGTCTTCCATGCGCCCTCGCGCGGGCTGATCGGCTATCACGGGGAGTTCCTGACCGATACCCGCGGCACCGGCGTGATGAACCGGATGTTTTACGGCTACGCGCCTTATAAGGGGCTCATCGAGGGCCGCCGGAACGGCGTTCTGATCTCCACCGATGACGGGGAAGCGGTGACTTACGCGCTCTGGTATCTGGAGGAGCGCGGCAAGCTCTTCATCACGCCCGGAACGCGGGTCTATGAAGGTATGATCATCGGTGAAAACGCCCGCGACAACGATCTGGACGTCAATCCCCTGCGGGCCAAGCAGCTGACCAATATCCGCACCCATTCCAAGGACGAGGCGCTACGGCTGACGCCGGTGATGCCGCTCACGCTGGAACAGTCCATGGCCTATATCCAAGACGACGAGCTGGTCGAAGTGACGCCCAAGTCGATCCGCCTGCGCAAACGGGCCCTGCTGCCCCATTTGCGCAAGCGGGCCAAGGCCGAAGCGGAATAGGGCCGGAAAAACCGGCTTTGGCCCTGAAAACCCCCTTTCAGCCGGATCGCATTCGCTGTATAGATTCACCAACTTTGGCACGTTCAATCGGCCCAAGAGGGGCAATCCAATGAAATTCTCAACGCTTTCCGCACTCGCTTTGTCCGTCGCAATCGCTGGTTTTTCCGGCAGCGCCCTTGCGCAAAACCGCACCACGCCGGCTGGCAAGCTGTTTTTTGAAGGCGACATTGTGCGCCATGCCCTCATGGGCCAGCAGGGGCCGTTCTGCATCCTGAACAACCGCTATACGCGCGGTGAAGCCGTTGCCTGGCGCGTTCGGGTTCAGCTGCCGGATGGGATGGTGGCCGACAATATGAAGATCAAGGCCGTCGAAGTTGAACTCGGCAATGGCCAGAAGCTGCCGCTCCATTTCGGCGGCCACGGCATGCCGGCGACCGACTTCTTCTGGTCGACCTTCTGGACCGTCCCGATGGACTTCCCCACCGGCAAACTTGGCTACAAAGTCAACGCGACCATGAATGACGGATCGGTGGTGACTTGGGAGCCGTTCACCCGCGACACGACACAGCTGATGGTCGTTGCGGGCGAGCCGGGGAATCCTGCCCGGAACTGAGGTCCGCTACGCCCTTTCCAAGGAGGGTCCCATGACGATCCGCAAATCGCGGCTCGCTGCTTTGGCATGCGCGCTTTTGGGACTGTCTCTGGTTCCAGTGGAACCTTCGCTCGCGGCGCCGCTTTCGGCTTGGCCGGTTGTCAAACTTGGCGAAGCCAAGGGTGGTTATGTCGGCGCTCTGGATGTCGTGCCGCTGCACGGCAAGGCGGGCGAAACCTTCACCATCAAGGGCGACAAACTTCCGCCCAATCAGGAATTCCAGCTTGTCTGGCGCACCGTAAACGGCCGCTGGAACACGACCGAAACCGAATATAAGGGCCGCGAATTCACTCCCGCCGATTATGCGATGGGAAGTGTGAAAAGCGACGCGCAAGGCCGGTTTTCGGCGAATTTCACAACGCCTGAGGATTTCGGTTTCGACCACGACATCGTCTTGCAGCAGGGCGACCGGCTGATGACTCAGGTCAATTATTCGGTCGACATGACGGTGGATATTTCGCCCAAAAGCGGGCCCATCGGTACGCCGATCACGGTGACGGTAAAGGGCATCGGCTCGCGGTCCCTCTACAATTCCTGGGACCTGCTCTACGACAATCATTTCACGGGCTGGATGTCGGCGGTGAGCACGCATGGCAATGCGAGCTTCACCATCCCGGCCACCGGCAATGTCGGCGACCATGTTCTGCAGGTCATGCATGGGGCGTTGACCTTCCCCTATTCGAATCCGGAGCAGAATCCGGCGCCCGGGCGTCCGCGCTGGGACATCATGTTCAAGGTGACACCGGGCGCACCGGTACTGCCGCCCGCGCCGGAACAGCAGACGCAGAAGACCGTGCGCTTGTCCGCGCCGCCGGGCGAGGTCGTGTCGAACCCGCGTTTCTCCGCGGTTGGCGAGCCCATCAAGGTGAGCGCCACGGGTTTGGAGCCTGGCAAGACCTACAAACTCAATTGGAC
>DATARE010000437.1:0-9802 GCA_036264295.1 Micropepsaceae bacterium
CCGACCTTCCCGCGCATGCGCTTCACGTCTGCGTTGACGGCATCGAGGATGCTCTTATCCTCCTGCCTGATCGTCAAACGCGCCTTCGGGTCGGTGCCGCCGTCACCGAACAGCCGTTCGAAGATGGCGCGCGGCCGGTTCTCCATCGGAAGCGGCGTGGTCTCGTTGCGCCATGAGATCGTGTCGTAATAGGCGCAGCCATAGGCGGACTCGCAAGCGCCGACGATTTCGGAGGATTCCAAACCGATCTCAAGGGAGGCGAGTTGAGTGTGTTTGCCGAATTCCTTGGCCGCAATCTGATCGACGGAAATTCCGCCGCGGATATCGGCGCCGGAGGTCATTTTGGCGTGCGTGCCCGTCAGGAACGCGGTGCATGCGCGCGGATGGTCGCCGCCCACTTCGCCATCGCGGCCCGCAGCCTGTTGATGGTCGAGCCCGCCGATCAGGACCATGCGGTCCCGGAAGGCCTCCACCGGCTTCAGGGTCGGGGTCATCTCCCATTTGGTGCCTTCGGCCTTGGGCGTCCACTCATTGTTCAAATCGAAGATGCCGTTCGGCACTTCGATGAACGCCATGCGGATCGGACGCTTGGTTTCGGCGGCGCTCGCAAAGGCGGGAATCATGGAATCCAGCATCGGCAACGCAAGTGCTGCACCGGCTCCGCGAAGGAATGTCCGCCGGGGAATGGACCGCTTACGAATTACCATCTTTAACTCTCCTCATTTGGAACGGAGTGCTGTTAACGATGCCAAGGATAAGGGATGACCACTTTTCATTATCCGCAGAAGCGTCGCGCGCGATCTTGCGAACGACGGGATGATCGTATTCTTCCAGACCGCGGCCCAGCGCATAGGTCAGAAGCCGCTCGGTGAAATTCTCGACGAACATGTCCTTCTTTTTCAGCAGGACCTGGCGCAAGCCTTCCGGCCCGTTGAACGGCGTGCCATCGGGCAGGGTGCCGGAGGAATCGATCGGCCCCGAACCGGGTCCAAGCGTGTCGCGCCAGCTGCCGATGCCATCGAAATTGTCGAGCGCAAAGCCGAGCGGGTCCGTCATGCGGTGGCACGCCGCGCATTGCGGACTTGCGCGGTGCATTTCCATGCGCTGGCGCATGCTCAGTTTCTGCGTCGACTGATCGTCTTTCAATGACGGGACATTGGGCGGCGGCGGCGGGGGAGGTGTGCCCAGAAGCTGCTCCAGAACCCATTTGCCACGGATCGTCGGGGCCGTCCGGTTGGGATAGGAGGTCACCGCGAGGATGCTCGCTTGCCCGAGCAGGCCGAAGCGCTTCGGGTCTTCGAGCTTAACGCGGCGGAACTCGCTGCCGTAAATGCCCTTAATCCCGTAATGCTCGGCCATGCGCTGATTGAGGAAGGTGTAATCCGTGCTCAGCAGATCGACGACGCTGTGATCCTCTCGCACCTGGCTTTCGACCAGGAGCTCGGTTTCCTTCGCCATCGACTGCCGCAGATTTTCGTCGAAGGTCATGAAGGTCGTCGTATCGGGCGATATTCTCGAAACATTGCGCAAGAACAGCCATTGGCCGACGAAGTTCTTGATCAACGCTTCCGAACGCGCGTCCGCCATCATGCGCTTGACCTGCGCCTTCAGGACGGCCGGGTCATGCAGTTGTCCCTTCTCGGCAATGCCGAGCAGTTCATCATCGGGAATGCTGCTCCAGAGGAAGAAGGACAGCCGCGAGGCAAGCTCGACATCGCTGACCCGATACACGCTTCCAGGTGCGGCGGCCGGTGGATCGACTTCGGCCCGGAAGAGGAATTCAGGCGAAACCAGAATCTTCTGCAACGCCAATCGCACGCCCGCTTCGAAGCCGCCATTCGCCGCACCTTCCTTATAGAGCGCGAGAAGTTGCGGCATGTCGTCGGCCGTTATGGGCCGCCGATAGGCATGGTGCGCGAGGTTGGACAGGATCTTTTCGGCGCAGCCCATTTCGTCGGCAGACCCGGACGGATGACAAATGAAAATCTTGTCGCGGGTGGCTGTGTGACCCGGTCCTTCGACATTGAAGGGGCCGGCAATGGTGACGCTCCCCACGCCTTCGAAATATGTCTTCACGTCGTCGTCGCGGACCTTGTCGATGATGCCTTCCTGAAGCAGCGTATCTTTCAGGAACAAGGCGCCGACCTCGCGTGTGCCGGCCTTGACGGAGAGGCGGACCCTCAGTTTCGCATCGGGGGGCGTTCCACTGCCGAGCACAATCTTCTTTGGACTGGCCGGAATGGTGAACAATTGGAGCCTTTGATCATCCAGCCGCAGGTCGAGCTTGCGTTCCCGCTCCAGGCCCAAATATTCGTCGTTTCTGTTCCTTTGCAGCGTGACCGAAATCTCATATTCGCCATCGACCGGGAAGAAATGGCGAATGGCGGCGCCGCCGCGCGAACCGACCGGCGCGGTTTCGCTCAACCGGTCGTCCTGAATGAGCCCGTGAGGAATGGTATAGGTCTGATAGGACGCAGGCAGCGTCATGTCGCCGACCGCGGTCCGGCTGATCTTGCGCGCCGCCGACAAATAGCGTTCCAGCAATACCGGCGAGACCTGCAGCACATCGCCGATATTGTCGAAGCCATAGCCGATGTCGTCGGCCGGCAGCATCTCCGACACGTCAATTTCGAGCGCCAGCAAATCCCGAACGGCATTGGCGTATTCCGTCCGGTTCAGGCGATGCAGCGTCGGGCGTCCGGGATTGGGCTTTGCTTGCGCCACGCGGTCGCGTTCGGATTCGATTGCTGCGACAAGCGTCTCGTATGTTTTCGCGTCGGGTCGCGGCATGCCGGCGGGCGGCATTTCGCGGCTGCGCAATTTGCGCAGGACCTTTTCCCAGGTCTCGCCATTGCTGCTGAGATTGGTGAGGTCCAGGGATTCCAGATTCAGCTTGGCGCGGGCTTTAGGGCCGAAATGGCAGGTGTCGCAATATTGCTTTGTGGTTTGCCAGAATGTCTGCTGATCGAATACGGCGCGATGGGCGGTGGCGGCCGTCTGAGACGTCGATTTTTCCGCCGACATCATGGTCGCCGGCACGAGAACCGCGCCCGCCAGTACCATTCCCGTTGCAATCCGTGCTCGGGTTCGAAACATGTCGCCCCTCCCACTTGCAAGCCGCGTAAGAGATTCAAAATACACCCGCGCAGGGTCTTCATACAAGCGCTCTGGTTGTAGTTTTGTAACTTTATTTCGTCGGACGGGCCATCGGGAACACAAAGTGCTTTTGCGGGTGCGAACAGGCAAATTTTCTAATTTCCTGATAGGGTTGCCGACGGCATGAATTTCGCGTGCCGAACCCTCTATGGGCTTCGCGCCGATGCAATTCGAAGGCTCATTGGAATGGGTACGCAGGGCCTGCATCGCCCTGCTCGTGCTGGTCTGTGCGTCACCGGCTCTGGCGGAAAAAGGCAAGCTAAGAGAAAGACTTACGCCCCAAGTCATGGCCGTGGTCTACCCCGGAACCGACCGTTTGGGGCCTGAGGAAGGCACGCCGCCCTCCATCGCTGTCTATAAGGGCGACAAAATCGTCGCCTATGTCTTTTCGACCCGCGATATCATCGACTCGCGCGGCTATTCGGGGACGCCCTTCGACGTGATCGGCGGCGTCGACCTGCACGGGCAGATCACCGGCGCAAAGGTGGTGTTCCACACCGAGCCCATTATCGTCGAAGACCCCGCGCGCCAGCGCGAGCTCGATGCCTTTCTGACCCGCGAAGGCGGCAGATCGCTGAGCGGGGCCAGCACTGCGCCGCCCCCGGATTATGTCGCCGGCGCGACCATCAGTTCACGCGCCATGCACGCCGCCGTCCTGGCCGCGGCACGGCTGGTGCTGCGCGCACGCCTCGCGCGGCCGGGGGCGACCGCTTCGGCGAGCCCCGGTGCTCCCGCTGCGGCGGCTTCTACGGCTCCTTCAGGTCCGTCCACCGTCGATCTCGATACCTACAGCGTCAGGTCGCTGGACGACCTCATCGCGGAAGGCGCGGTGGCGCAGCGACGCGTGACATCGGGCGAGGTCGCGGCGGCCCTCGCGAAACAAGGCGCGGCGGGAGCCAAGCTCGACTGGGCGCTGGGGAACGACAACGATCTCTACATCGAATTCCTCACCGCGCTGGTCACGCCGGTCGCCATCGGCGGAAATCTGCTCGGTGTGGTCGGGTTGGAGGAATATAAGAGCCAGCTCCCGAAAGGCCAGGAGGCGATTATCGTCGCGTCCAGAGGTCCGTATGATTTCCTCGGGACAAAATATGTTCAGGCGTCCGAGGGCAACCGCTTCGACCGTTTGCGCCTGGTTCAGGACGGAAAGAGATTCAGCCTCGTTCAAAGCGAATACACCTATGCGGTGCCGGTGCCGGGATATGATTTCAGCGCGCTGTTCGCGCTTCCCGCCAAATCGGGGTTCAACCCCAAAAAACCGTGGCGGCTGGAAATTCTGGTCAATGGCGTTGCCACGCGGCCGGTGACGGTCGCGTTCGGAGTGGATTACAAACTGCCCGACAGTTTGCCCGCCGCGCCCGCAGCCGCGACATCGGTGTCCACGGTAGACGCAAATGCGCAGCCCGCCCCGACGTTCGCGGAATTGGATCTCGATCGGGACTTGCCTGCGCCGGCTCCCGCCTGGGTCGAGGCCTGGAGCGAGGCAAAGCTGAACATTGCGATTCTCGCCGTGCTCCTGTCCGCACTCACCGCGATTCTCGTATTCCAGGCACAGCTCGCGCGCCACCGCATGATCCATCGGGTGGTACGCAATGGATTTCTGCTCGTCGTTTTGGTCTGGCTCGGTTGGACCGCCGGCGTGCAGCTCTCGATTGTCAATGTGATGAATTATGTGAAAGCGCCGTTCATTCGATTCGATCTCGGCTTTTATCTTGCCGAGCCGCTGATGATCATTGTCGCGTGTTATACGCTGATCTCGCTGCTGCTGATCGGACGCGGTGTGTTCTGCGGCTGGTTGTGCCCTTTCGGCGCGCTGCAGGAGCTGCTCGGCCAATTGGCGCGCGCGCTCGGTGTGCCGCAATGGAATCCGCCGGCCGCGGTCGAAAAACGCTTATGGATGGGCAAATACATCGCCGCCGCTGCGGTGTTGGTGCTGGTGCTGTCGGGCCTCGATGCCGCGGAGGCCACCACCGAACTGGAGCCGTTCAAGACGGCGATCACCTCGAAATTCGTTCGCGCCTGGCCATTCGTGATTTACGCCGGCACCGTGTTGGCCGTGGGGCTGTTTTCGGAACGGGCCTTCTGCCGCTTCCTGTGTCCACTGGGCGGCGTGCTCGCCGCGCTCGACCGGTTGCATTTGCTCAATCTGCTCAAGCGGCGGCCCGAATGCGGCAGCCCCTGCCGTCTGTGCGAACGCGCATGTCCCGTGCGGGCGATTCTCCCGACGGGCAAGATCGTGACCGCCGAATGCTTTCAATGCCTCGACTGCCAAGTCGAATATTATGATGACAAGCGATGTCCGCCGCTGGTGCAAGCTGCCAAGCTCAGCGCCAAAATAAGACCCGTTGCCGCGGAGGCGAAACATGCCTGAACGCGAATTGGCGAGTCGCGCAGGCGCACCTGATTCTAACAGCGATCAAACGCGTTCAACGCGCCGGCGCGTCTTGCGCATCGTTGCGGCGGTCGCGGGGTTGCCGCTGATGATCGCAGGCGTGCGTGCGATGGCGCCGAATCTGCGAGAGCACAGCTGGCACGGCGAAGTGCTCGGCGCAGTGTCCGAACTCAGCCTGTGGCACAGCGATGCCGCGTTCGCGCGCGCTGCGATCCTCAAAGTCCGCCTTGAAATCGAACGCTTCGAGCGGATCTTCAGCCTCTATCGCAGCGACAGCGAAATTTCGCGCCTCAATGCCACCGCCAAGCTGATGAGGCCATCACCGGAGCTGTGCGAACTGGTTGAGGAAAGCCAACGTCTCGGCGAACTGAGCGATGGCGCATTTGACATTTCGGTACAGCCTTTGTGGCGCCTTTACGAAGCCCATTTCTGGTCGCATCGCGATACTGTTGCGGATATCGGCGCCAGAGCACGCGACCTCGCACATGCTCTGGTGGATTTCCGCAAGATCGAAAGCGGCACGAATGCAATAGGCTTCGCCCGCGCCGGCATGGGCATTACGCTGAACAGCGTTGCGCAGGGCTATATCACTGATCGGATAGCCGACATGCTGCGCAATGAAGGCTTTGATCATGCCGTGGTCGATCTCGGTGAATACCGCACCATCGGCCCTCACCCGGATGGCCGCCCCTGGCGCATTGGCATCCGCGATGGCAAAGCGCCCAGTGCCGTTGGCCGCATGGTCGAGCTTGAGGATATGGCGCTTGCTGTATCCGGCGGCTATGGCACGACATTCGAGCCGAGCGGGCGCTTTCACCACATCTTCGACCCGCATACGGGCGCAAGCGCCAACCGCCTTGTCGACGTGGCGGTGATTGCGCCCAGAGCGACAATAGCGAATGGACTCTCCACGGCCATCTGCGTTGCCGGAGAGACGCGTGCGCCGGCCTTGCTCGCAGCCTATCCCAGAACGCGGGCGATCCTGACACGGTTGGACGGGACGTCGGTCACGCTCAGCACAAACCGAACGGCGAGGGCGTGAGCTGGGATCAATAGGCGATAAACCCTGGGTGCGGTGAACCGGTCAAATCCGGCGCGGACGGAAGAGCAGAAGAAGCAGCGCACCCATGATTGCAATCGTCGCCACAGCCATGGCCCACAACAGCCGTTGAATCAGCGGCGTATAAATTCCGCGCGCCGGGTCGAAGCCGTAACAGATCAGAGTCAAGCGATCGCCCAGCGTTCCGATGCGCCCCTCCCCCGCTTCGATCAAACCCAGGCGAAGGTCGGTGGGATTGAGCGCGAGGCTCGAAAACGCCCGCACGATGCGGCCGTCGGAGGCGATGGCGAGCGCCACGGCGGGATGGGCGAACTGGTCGTGGCCGGCGTCGTAGGAATCGCGATACCCGATGGCGGTGAGGAACGTCTTTGTTGTCGGGGCATCGCCCAGCAAAACCGAACTCGCCGCCAGAATCCCCGCGGCGTGAATATTCGCCTCCGCCATTTTGCGCGCCTGATCCGGTCCATCCTTCGCGTCGATGCCGACGGCAATGAGACGATAGTCGCGGCCCGGAACGAGCTTGGTCTCGCTTAGCGCATCCGCGGCAAGCGTAAGGGCGGTACCGCAGATGGATTTGCAGGTGTAATCGACCGGAATGAGAAGAGCGGGCTTTCCTCCAAGCGCGTCGCCGAAGCTGAGGGAACGCTCCGCGACATCGCGGAAATGCAGCCTTGCCGGAATTCGGGCGCCTTGCGCGAGCTGGATACCGACACCCGAAAGAGCATTTTCACTGAGCTGCCCGTAAGCAGGCGTCCACAATATCGCCAGCAAGACCAAAGCAAGTCGAAGCGGCCCCATCCTCATGCCGATGCTCCCTCGTGCCTCGTCGCCTCGGAATCGATGCGAGACCAGGCCGCTTCAAATGCGAGGAGCCACAGGCCAGCCACAGCCATTGCGGCACCGGGGAGCGAAAGCCACAACGCGGTGCCCTGTGCGTGCGTCGCGGGCAGCACCAGCCAAAGCGCTTCCAGATAGCGCAAAGCGAGCGTCGCCAGTGCAATGACAAGAACCGCTGTGCGGCCGTTTCGGATTGAGCTCGACAGCAGCGCAAAAAACGGCACCACGAATTGCAGCAATGCAAGCGTCCACAGAATAGCGGCCCATGGCCCGCGGGAGCGCGCAATATACCAGCTCACTTCCTCGGGGATATTCCCCGCCCACACGATGATGAACTGCATGGCCTGCAGATATGCCCATGTCAGCAGCATTGAAAGCATCAGCGCTCCGTAACGATGCGTCGAGCCGGGCTTTGCGCGCGCCAGAAGAACGGCAACCGCGAAGGCGAAACCGGCGAGCGTCTGAAACGCCAGAGCCATCAAGCCAAAGGCGGATGAATGAAAATCCGGCGTCAGGGATTCGATCCAATCGATCCCCGAAAGCGATCCCAAAATTGCGTACACGATGAGACCCGCGGATGCGGCGCGCACCATCCGGCCGGTATCACCCCATGCCCGTCCGGCCCACAAGACAATCGCTGACAATGCGGCGAAATACGCGACGCTGCGCAGAACGAAAAACCATGGCGTCAGATAGACCGACCGGAACCCTGCTGCCTCCCCATGCGCGGCCCAGGGATAGAGGTGAGAAAGCAGCGCAAAAATCGGCAGAAACAGCAAACCCGCGGCCGGAAGCATTCGAGCTGCCGCCATCAGCGGCGCATGCAAGTCTTCGCTCCAGGCGCCGCGCACGAGATAGGTGACGAGCAGCACGGCAAGAGCGCCCATGGGAATCGCGGCAATCGTGGATGCCGCCGCGAGATAGGCGCTCATGGCCGCGTGTGCATCCATGGTCAGCGCCACGCCGCAAAGCGCCAATCCAAAGGCGGCAACAGCGCCAAGCCACAGCCGGGCGCTCATGGTGCCTTCTCCGCCAACAAGCTTGCGCGTTCGCCATCCGGCACGTCGGCAAGCGTCGCGTTCTGGCTCAATTGCAGCGCGCGGATATAGGCGATGATGGCCCAGCGGTCTTGCGGCGCGACCCGGTCGCCATAGGAATACATGACGCCATAGCCATTGCTGATGACATCGAAAAAATGCTGGTCGGGCGCGCTGCGCAGCCTTTCCTGATGGTAGGTTGGCGGGGCCGGAAATCCGCGCGCGACAATCATGCCACGGCCATCGCCAAGCCTGCCGTGACAAGGCGAGCAAAACACATTGAATTGCTGTTGCCCGCGCGCAAGCAGGGCGGGCGTCAGCAGCGGCTTTTCGCGGGCTGCCTCCAGGCGCGCTCGCGTGTCGCGCGCCACGGTTCCTTCCGGCGGAGACTGCAATGTGCGCCCGTCGGGAAACAGTTCGGCGGGCTTGTACTCATTGTCCTTGGGCTGGGAGCTCATATTTTGGTTGCAGCCCGCAAGCGCCAGACCTATCGCAAGGATCATGCGCCGCTTCATTCCGGCACCAGCGCAATGGAGCGCGCGTTCAACCCTTCCATGAAATGTGCGGTTTTGGTGCAATCGAATTGCGGGTCCTTCGCCATGATGCAGAGGAAGAACCGGTCTTTCGACGCGCGCGCGAAACGGGCATCGTTGAACACGGGATGATAGAGCCGAGGCAGCCCGTTGAATGCCAGCATGCCGAACGCAGGAAACAGGGCGGCAAAAAGGATGGTCAGCTCGAACGTGACAATTGCGAAGGCGGGCCAGGCATATTGGTCGCGCCCCCCGACATTGATGGGATAATCGAAATTGACATAGGCCTGCATGGCAAGCGCGACGAAGGCACCGAAAATGCCCCCGATCAAACCAAGCCACAGCACGCGGCGGTCACGAAGCGCCAGCACCTCGTTCAGTTCGTCGACCGGAAATGGGGTGAAGGTGTCCATTTCGCGATAGCCCTGTTCCCGGGCGCGCCGCGCCGCGCAAATCAGCGCTTCCGGATTGTCGAATTCCGCCAGCAGGCCATAGGGATTGTCTTCAGCCATGGCTCAGTTCCTTCTGCTCGCGATGCAGCACCTCCTTGGTTTCGAAGATAGAGATCATCGGGAACAGACGGACGATCAAAAGGAAGGGCACCAGAAATACGCCGATGGTGCCGAAATAGATCGACCAATCCCAAAATGTCGGACGATACGCACCCCAGGACGACACCAGAAAGTCGCGATAAAGGCTGGTGACCAAAATCATATAGCGTTCGAGCCACATGCCGATGACCACGGCAGTGGCCACCGAAAACAAAATCCACGGGTTGCGCCGCGCT
>DATARE010000012.1:0-2293 GCA_036264295.1 Micropepsaceae bacterium
GACCTTCCGCGGCAATGCCGGGCAGAGCTTCGGTGCTTTTCTCGCCCGCGGCATCACATTGGAGCTGTACGGCGATGCCAACGACTATGTCGGCAAGGTGTTGTCAGGCGGCCGGGTTATCGTCCGTCAACCGCCCCAGGCAGGGCGCGAGCCGACCGAAAACATCATCATCGGCAATACGGTGCTTTACGGCGCCGTCGCGGGCGAAGCCTATTTCGAGGGCGTTGCGGGCGAACGCTTCGCGGTGCGCAATTCTGGCGCCATCGCGGTTGTGGAAGGCACCGGCGATCACGCCTGCGAATATATGACGGGCGGTGTGGTTGCCGTTTTGGGCGATACGGGACGCAATTTTGCGGCCGGCATGTCGGGCGGCATCGCCTATGTCTATGACCCGAGGGGCCGCTTCCGCGATCTGTGCAACCACACCATGGTGAAGCTCGAAGCCATCACGCCGGCATCGGGCGCGCTGGACGATCCCGCGCGGCCTCGTCAGCGTTCGATCTCCGCCTATGACAGCGGCTTGGGCGATATGCTGCGTTTCGATGCCGAGCGCCTGCTCATCCTGATCGAGCGCCATCTTCTCTATACCGGCAGCGCACGAGCCCGCATGCTGCTCGAGACTTGGGACGATGCGCTCAAGCATTTCGTGAAGGTGATGCCGGCGGATTATTTCCGCGCGCTGAAGGATTTGGAAAAAGAACGCGCAATGCAGGCTGCGGAGTAATGCCCGCGCCGGCAAGATGGCTTACTGGACCTTCCCGACGAACTGAAATCCTGAAATTCTTGGCGCATCATGGGTAAACCGACCGGCTTCATCGAAATTGCGCGCCACGATCGCGGTTATGAGAAGCCCGATGCGCGCAAGAAGACCTGGACGGAATTCGTCAAGCCGCTGCCCTATGGGGAAGTGGCGATGCAGGCCGCGCGCTGCATGGATTGTGGGATTCCGTTCTGCCACACCGGCTGTCCGGTCAACAACATGATCCCGGACTGGAACCATCTCGTATACCGGAATCAGTGGAAGACGGCGCTAGAGATGCTTCATTCCACCAACAATTTCCCGGAATTCACCGGCCGTATCTGTCCTGCACCTTGCGAAGCGGCATGCACGCTGAATATCGATGACAATCCGGTGACGATCAAAACTATCGAATGCGAGATCGTCGACCGCGGTTGGGAAGAGAACTGGATCCATCCCTATCTTGCGCCGAAAAAGAGCGGAAAGCGCGTGGCGGTGATCGGCTCGGGCCCGGCGGGGCTCGCCGCTTCGCAACAATTGGCGCGCGCGGGACATGCGGTGACCTTGTTCGAGAAGAGCGACCGGCTCGGCGGCCTGCTGCGCTACGGCATTCCCGATTTCAAGATGGAGAAGCGGCATATCGACCGCCGCATGCGCCAGATGGAGGCCGAAGGCGTCGAGTTCCGCGCCGGCGTCGAGGTGGGGGTCACGGTTTCTCTGAAATCCCTGATGGAAAGCTACGATGCCATCGTGATGTCGTGCGGTGCCGAAGCGCCGCGCGATCTGGACGTGCAGGGCCGCGAGCTCACGGGCATTCATTTCGCGATGGATTATCTGACGCAGCAGAACAAGCGTGTCGCAGGCGATGACGAGGACCGCGCCGCACCGCGCGGCACCATCACCGCGAAGGACAAGCATGTCATCGTCATCGGCGGCGGCGATACAGGATCGGACTGCATCGGCACTGCGAACCGGCAGGGCGCGGCTTCGATCACCCAGCTCGAGATTCTGCCGCAACCGCCGGAGAAGGAAAACAAGGCGCTGGTCTGGCCCGATTGGCCGCTCAAGATGCGCACATCCTCTTCGCAGGAAGAGGGCTGCGACCGCGATTGGGCGGTGCTGACCAAGCGAGCAGTCGGGACCAAGGGCAGAATCGAGACGCTGGAATGCGTGCGCGTCGAATGGGTGAAGGACAATTCCGGCCGTTTCCAGATGAAGGAAATGGAAGGAAGCAGCTTCCCGCTCAGGTGCGATCTCGTGCTGCTGGCGATGGGGTTCGTAGGTCCGCGCAAACGTGGGCTGTTGGACCAGGCGGGCGTCGAATTGGACGGCCGCGGCAACGTCAAGGCAACTGTGGTGAATTATCAAACCTCGGTGGAAAAGATTTTCTCCTGCGGCGACATGCGGCGCGGACAGTCCCTGGTGGTATGGGCGATCCGCGAAGGCCGCCAGGCCGCGCGTGCAGTGGATCAATTCCTCATGGGATCGTCTGACCTGCCGCGCTGATCACGACGGAACTTCGCTGTCGCGTGATTGTCATCGGAACAATCGATG
>DATARE010000448.1:0-8233 GCA_036264295.1 Micropepsaceae bacterium
CCTGAACGACAAGACCTTCCTGGATTTCTACCATACGCCCCACACGGAGAAGCTTCATGTGGTGGAGCGCTATCGCCTGCTCGACGGCGGCAAACGGATGCAGGGGATGGTCACGATCGAAGACCCCGGCGCATTCACGGCCAAATGGTCTGCGCTGCATTACTACATCAAACACGAGACCCCGATTGCGGAGTCCGAATCGATCTGTGCGGAAAACAACAGCGCCAATTATTTCAACGAGGACGAGGCGCCGATTCCGCAGGCCAAGACGCCGGATTTTTGATTGCCGGTTCGTTCGCCGTCATACAGGTGCGGGAGATTGACCTCTCGCACGCGGCCCTAATACCGTTGGTTGCGACAAGACGAACCGGCGGCGCTGCTCCGTGCTCAAGGATGCTCTCGCTCTCCACGAAAGCGGTCAACTCGATCAGGCGGCGACGCTTTATCGGGCGATGCTGGCCGACAATCCCAGGAACGCCGATGCGCTGCATTTGCTTGGTGTGATCGCTCTGCAAAGAAAAGATGCGGCGATTGCGGTCGATCTGATCTCTCGGGCGGTCGAAATCGATACGCGCAACGCGGCCTTCTTCTCGAATCTCGGGCTTGCGCTTATGGAATTGGGGCGCTTCCAGGACGCACTCGCCGCGTTCACCCGCGCGCTGGCCATCAAGCCGGATTATGCCGATGCGCTCAACCATCGCGGCAATGCATTGCGAGCCCTGAAGCGTTTTGATGAGGCGC
The DNA here is from genome assembly GCA_036264295.1 of Micropepsaceae bacterium. GTDB lineage: Bacteria > Pseudomonadota > Alphaproteobacteria > Micropepsales > Micropepsaceae > CAIYRG01. Next base: position 742 of record DATARE010000448.1, read on the forward strand.
TCGCCAGTTATGCCCGGACGCTCGCGATCAACCCCGGCCACGCCGATGCGCTGAACAACCGTGGGGCTGCGCTGAGCGATCTCAGGCGTTTCGAACAGGCGCTCGCCAATTATGATCGCGCGCTTGCGATTCGCCCGCTCTACCCCGAAGCGCTCACCAATCGCGGTGTGGCGCTGGGCGAGATGAACCGGTTCGATGAGGCCATCGCCAGTCATGACCGCGCGCTGTCGCTGGCGCCGGATTATGCGCAAGCATGGAACAATCGCGGCAATGCTTTGAGCGCGTCGAACCGTTTCGACGAGGCCGTTGCGAGCTATGACCGGGCGTTGGCGATCAAGCCCAATTATGTGGAAGCCTTATACAATCGCGGAACCGCGCTGCACGAGCTAAACCGCTTCGGCGATGCGCTCCGCAGCTTCGAAAGCGCGTTGGCGATCAGGAGCGATTATGCGCAAGCTTTGAATGGCCGGGGCGTTGTGCTTCTCGCATTGAACCGTTTCGACGCGGCGCTCGCCAGCTTTAGAGCCGCCCTCGCAATCGAGCCCGATGATATCGAAGCGCTTTTCAATTGCGGCAATGTGCTTGGCCGCCTGAAGCGCTTTGACGAGGCGCTTGCCTGTTACGAACGCGCTTTGGCAATCAAACCTGATTATGAATTCCTTTTCGGTGCGACGCTGTTCTGCAAAATGCGAATATGCGACTGGCGCGGGCTTGCTGCGGATTTCGACCGGGTTTCAGAGGCTATTCTTGCGGGAAAGAAGGCGGCCATGCCGTCTGAGATTCTTGCGACGCCTCTTTCGGCAGCGCGTCAGAAGCAATGCGCAAGGATTTTCGCAGGCGAAAAACATCCCAGAGTATCGGTTCTGCCGAAAATCGAACGCCATTCGGAGCGATCTCGGATACGGCTGGGCTATTTTTCCGCGGATTTCCACAGCCATGCCACGGCGCATTTGCTGGCCGAGCTGTTCGAGCGGCACGACCGTGCGCGATTTGACGTGACGGCGTTTTCCTTCGGCCCGGCGCAGCAGGATGCGATACGGCAACGCTTGCAGAAATCCTTCGACCGCTTTGTCGATGTTGCCGGCCTTTCGGATATGGACGTCGCTTTGCTGGCCCGCGAATCTGGAATTGACCTCGCGATCGATCTCAAAGGTTTTACGCAAGACAGCCGGCCCGGCATATTCGCGGCGGGCGTGGCTCCCATCCAAGCGAGCTATCTCGGCTATCCTGGAACCATGGGCGCGGATTACATCGATTACCTGATCGCCGATCCCATCCTGATTCCGCAGGACCAGCGCCGGCATTATTTCGAGAAGATCGTGTACCTGCCGCATTCCTATCAAGCCAATGATTCAAAGCGGCCGATTGCGGACAGATCCTTTACCAGGGCCGAATGCGGCCTGCCGGAAAATGCTTTCGTCTTTTGCTGCTTCAACAGCAATTACAAGATTGCGCCCGCCATGTTTGACATCTGGATGCGCATTCTGCGTTCGGTCGAAGGCAGCGTCTTATGGCTGTTCGAAGAGAACGCTTTCGCGACGAAGAATTTGCGCCGGGAGGCGCACGCGCGCGGTGTTGCGCCAGAACGGCTGGTATTTGCGCCGCGAATGGAACTGCCGGAGCATTTGGCGCGGCATCGGCTGGCGGATTTGTTTCTCGACACGCTTCCTTACAACGCCCACACGACAGCCAGCGACGCGCTGTGGGCGGGCCTGCCGGTCCTGACATGTTTGGGTGAAAATTTTCCGGGCCGGGTCGGAGCCAGCCTTCTGAATGCACTCGGCCTGCCCGAACTGATAACGCACAACCTCGGGGATTACGCGGCCCAGGCCCTTGCCCTCGCGGACGGCCCATCGCGCCTGCAAGCGTTGCGGCGAAAATTGGCAGCCAATCGATCGAGCTTCCCGCTGTTCGATTCCGCGCTTTTCGCCCGGCATATCGAAGCGGCCTATCGGGCGATGTGGCAACGTCACCGCGAAGGGCTTGCGCCCGACCACATCCAAGTTCCGCCTTGAGGCGCCGGAATTTGGTCTAAGCCGCGTCGCACCAGGACTGGCGGCGCTCGCCGTGATGGGGCCGCACCAGGCCCGATGCGAGCAGCGCGTTCGCGACATCGCCTTTGCCGTCGGCCACGCTGGCCCGCACACGTCCGCCATATTTGTCGTAGACGACGGCTGACAGTTTGACAGGCGCCCCTTCCAACCGGTGCACCAGAAAATCCCGCGCCGCCAGCGCCAGCCGCCGTTCCTCCGGGCAGCGCGCCTCCAATTCCGGCGCATCGACGCCATCGATCCGCACACGGATGGTGATCGTCTGCCCAAGCCAGATTGCGGCCCGGACTTCGATGGTGTCTCCGTCCACCACGCGCTGTACGACTCCCGCGACCGGCCCCTCGAGCGCTTCGGCGGCGGCAAAACGGGCCGGCGCACCCTTGTCCGCAGCGGTCGCAAGCAACAGCAAGGCGGCGGCGAGCCCCGGCAGAACCCAGGCGTGATGTTCGGCCATCGGCGAGAATCAAAACAGCGTTACAATTTGTAATTGTAAGCACAAATCATGAACAAAAGATAGAGCGGTCAAAAATCCGAGGCAATCCCCTTTCGCTCCCAATCGCCATAGCGGGTGGGTTCGGGCCCCTTGGGTCCGTTGACCTCTTTGGGCTTGGGACCGGCCTTGGCGTCGGCCAGATCCCGCTGGCGGCGCCGTTCTTCGGCTTCGGCCAGTGCGCGGATCGCCTCCGGCGGCAGATTTTTGGCCGGACCGGGTGCCTGCTCGGGCTTCGCGTCGTCTTTTGCCATGCCATGACCCTTTGCCAAAACGCTGCCGGCCCCTACATAAACATCGCCGTCGCGGCGCAACAGAGGCGGCCAAAGGTTTGAGGATTTTTTGAATGAATCTCTTCCGTACCGGAATCCTGATGGCGGGCCTGACGGGCCTGTTCCTTGCGCTCGGTTATCTGATCGGCGGCGAGGCCGGCATGGTCATGGCTTTCCTGTTCGCGGCCGGCACCAATCTTTTCGCCTATTGGAATTCGGACAGGATGGTCCTTTCCATGTATGGCGCGCGCGAAGTCGACGACACGACCGCGCCCGATCTGGTGCATCTGGTACGCCGGCTGTCCGAGAATGCGGGCCTGCCGATGCCCAAAGTCTATATCGCGGAAAATCCGCAGCCGAACGCCTTCGCCACCGGCCGCAGCCCCGAACACGCGGCCGTGTGTGTGACCACCAGCATTCTCGAGCGCCTAAGCCAGGAAGAATTGGCCGGCGTGCTCGCCCATGAGCTTTCGCATGTGAAGAACCGCGACACGCTCACCATGACGATCACCGCGACCATTGCGGGCGCCATTTCGATGCTCGCCAATTTCGCCTTCTTCTTCGGCGGCGGCCGACGCAACAACCAGCTTGGCTTTGCCGGCACGCTGATGCTGATGATCCTGGCGCCGATGGCCGCGATGCTGGTGCAGATGGCCATCAGCCGCACGCGCGAATTCGAAGCCGACCGCAGCGGCGCGCTGATCTCCGGGCGGCCTTTGTGGCTGGCTTCCGCTTTGCAGCGGATCGCGTCCGATGCCGGACACATCGAAAACCAAGAGGCCGAGGCCCATCCCGCCACCGCGCATATGTTCATCATCAACCCGCTGCATGGCGGCAATTTCGGCAATCTGTTCTCGTCGCATCCCTCGACGGAGGAGCGCGTCGCGCGGTTGCGCGCCATGGCCGCCGAACTTGGCCAAGGGCCGCAACCCGGCCCCTGGAATTGAGCCGCCCCACCCATTCCGTTCCCGCGGGCAAGTCCGTGCCGGCGGGGCTCGCCGCGCGCCAAGCCGCGCTGGCAATCCTGTCGGATGTGCTGCGCAAGAAGCGCCCGCTCGACGTGGTGGCTGCCGAAATCCAGAGCCGCGCGAAGCTCGAGCCGCGCGATGCCGGATTTGCCCGCTCCATCGCCACGACGGCGCTGCGCCATTTCGGCCAATTGGAAGCCTTGATCCGCAATTTCGTGCCCAAAGCGCCGCCCCCGCACAAGGCCGGCCCCACGCTGGAAATCCTGCTTGCGGGCGCCTGTGAGCTTTTGTTCCTGAAGGTGGCGCCGCACGCGGCTGTCGATGCCGCGAACCGCTTGGCCCAGGGCGATTCGAAAGCCGTGCATTTCAAGGCGCTGATCAATGCCGTGCTCCGGCGCATTTCCCGCGAAGGTGTGGACGTGATTGCGACCCAGGATGCCGCTGCGCTGAACACGCCCGATTGGCTGTGGCCGCGCTGGGTGTCCCATTACGGCGAAGATGCCGCGCGCGCGATCGCGGATGCGCATCTTGGCATTCCGCCGCTCGATCTGACGATGAAATCGCCGAACGATCCGTACACGGATATCACCGGCGCGGTTCGTCTCGCCGACGGCCGGCTTCGGCTGGCCGATGCAGGCCGCATCGAAGACCTGTCCGGATTCCGGCAGGGGCGCTGGTGGGTACAGGACTTCGCCGCCTCGCTGCCGGTTCGCCTGCTGGGCAATGTTGCGGGAAAAACCGTAATCGATCTGTGCGCCGCGCCGGGCGGCAAGACGGCGCAGCTGGCGGCGATGGGCGCCACCGTCACCGCTGTGGACATCTCCGCGGAGCGGCTGTTGCGGATACGCGAAAATCTCGAACGGCTGCAATTGACCGCAGAGCTGGTCACCGCCGACGCTCGTGCGTGGCAGCCGGCCGTTCCCGCGCCGTGCGTGCTGTTGGATGCACCCTGCACAGCGACGGGCACGATCCGGCGCCATCCCGATCTTCCCTGGTCCAAAGGTGCTGCCGATCTTGTGTCCTGCGAAAGCCTGCAAAGCGAACTGCTCGATGCGGCAGCCGGCATGACGGCGCCGGGCGGACTGTTGGTCTATGCGGTTTGCTCGCTGGAGCCGGAAGAAGGCGAAGAACAAATCGCCGCCTTCCTCCGTCAACGGACGGAGTTCGCGCGCGTCCCCGTGGCGGCGGACGAGGTTTTCGACGCCGCGTTTGTCTCGCCACAGGGCGATCTGAAGACGCTGCCCTCCTGCTGGAGCGACAAGGGCGGCATGGATGGGTTTTACGCCGCGCGGCTTCGACGGCGTAGCTAAGGCCGGCGATGACGCCGGGAAATTTACGCCAGCCGCCCCAACGCATAGGCGATGGCGAGATAGATCTTGCCCGTATCGGCGGTCAGCAGCGTCGATGCCAGAAATCCGTCGCGGTCGCCCTCGCGCGCTTTCTCCAGCATGGCTTCGAATTCGGCCATATAGGTTTCCGCCGCATCGTGAAACCGCGGATTCTCGCGATACAGCTCGGTAATGCGATTGACCGATTCCGGCCCGATGGATGCGGCAAGCCGGCGCGCGAACACGCCACGATCTCCATCCACATAGCGCCGCCACAATGCCGGGTCTGCGGTTTCTCCGGCAAGCTCCTCCAGATCGCCGGCAAGATCGGCCAAGGCCGCTTGCAGCGCCGCCAATGCCGACGCCACACCGGGACGCAATCCCGTCTTGCTGCCCGCATCGGCCGCCGCCAGCACCGCGGAAAGTTCGTAACTGCCTTTGGGCGTTTCGATGCGGCGCTCCACCCGGCGTCTGGACGAGGTGATCCGCCGGGCCAATCCGCGCAACCCCTCGCTCGGGCTTTCGGGCACGGGCTCGGCTTCGGGTTCTGGCGCTTGCGGTTCGGGCTGGCGGCGTCCGCTCCGCGCCTGCAACGTCGTGATGGCGCGCGCGGACATGTCGAGCATCGCTTCGGTTTCGTTGCGCACGGCCTCGCGCACGCGCTGGGCCTCCTGCTGGGCGACACCGGGAAGCGCAACGATATGGCGTTCGGCATCCTCTGCCGCACGGGCGAGAATAGCGCGCGCTTTTTCCGTTTCCTCGCCGATTGAAGCGACCGCGCGCAGGAGCGAATTGCACTGCGCCATCGCATCCCCGACGAAGGCGATGGAGCGGCGCTTGGAAGATTCCGTGCTGTCGGCAATCAAGGCATGGGCGCTGGTGGCCGCCTCACGCAGGGCCTCGACCAGGCGGACAATGCCCTGGGCGGCGGCATCCGAAACCTGGTTGATCTTGTCGGCATCGCTGCTGAAGCCCGCTGCAACTTGGGCCGACCGCTCCGTCGCTTTGGCCATGGACTCGTCCAGACGGTGAAATCCGGTTTCCGAAACCTCATCGAGCCGCTTCGTCTGTTCGGCAAAACTCGTCGCCGCATGGACCAAAGCGGCATCCAGCCGCCGCAGCGCGGCAGAGGCGATTTCGTCGAGACGCTGGGCTTCGCCGTTCAGGGCGGTGGCCGCCAATTCCATGCCATTGCGCTGCTTCTGCATCACGCCTTCGAGGCTTTCTGCTTCCTCGTTCAGACGCACGAGCAGTTCGGTCATCGCAACGCGCTGACGGTCCTGGCGGGCGAGCACGAATTCGGCGCGCGCGGCGGCCGCTTCTCCGGCCTTGGCGATTTCCTGGACTTGGCGATCGAGCTCGACCGCGGCGGCTTGCGGCGCGCGAGCGGCGGTTTCGGAAGCCTCGCGAAATTGTGCCACCTGCGCATCCAGCGTTTGCCCCGCCGCTTTCAGCTCTCCCCCCGCATCGGCAATGATCGCTTTCAATTGCGCGGTACGTCCGGCCAAAAGCTCCGCCGCGCGCACCGACGCTTCATCGAGGCGCGTCGCGAGATCTTCAATGCCCTGCCGTTCGGCATGAAGCCGTTGCGCGATCGTTTCGGCCCGCACGCCGGCACGCGCACCGGCGTCCTCCAGCTGCGCAACGCGTTCCTCCACCGCGGTCTCCAGCGCCCGAAAGCGGCCGAACGTGCCATCGAGCCCGGCGGAAAGCGCATCGAGTTCGCGCCGCACCGCCCGGCCCAGACGCTGCGCATCCTGCATGGCGCTTTCGTCGGCCGCGGTCAGGCGCGTGGAAATTGCGGCGAGGTGGCGCGCCGTATCGGCAAGGGTGAGCGCGCGGGCGAACGCAAAAGCGGCAGCGATGAACAAGAATGGCGGCAACAGAATCACGGTTGCCGCGAAGGCCAGCACTTGCGGATCGATATGGGTGAGAGCCTGACGGGCGAAATAACCCCACAGAAAGGCCGTAGCCGCACCCGCCCAGAACACCCCCATGACCGCGCCGAAGGCCAGGATGCCCAAGCCGCGCCGCGGCGGAGCCAGATTTTCCGCGGCGCTTCGTTCACGCGGCGCTTCGATGTGGCGGACCTCGCTTTGCTGAGCGATCGCATTTTTTTCTGGGGCGGATTTTTCCGGGGCGGATTTCTCCGGCGCGGAATCCGGGGCTTCCCCACTCATCTGGGCTCGCAAACTGACCATGTCCCGACCTTGCTGTTGGGCCCAGCCTTGCAGGCCGCGCCCAAATTTGACGGACACCGCCTGCAAGATGGCCTGTGCGCAGCGACGCGCATCTTCCAAGCGGCATTGAACAGGAGTTCTATATCCTGAGGCAACCGCAAAGAGGGCGGACAAAAATGGGCGAAGCCGGACCGCAATCGCAG
>DATARE010000062.1:0-17314 GCA_036264295.1 Micropepsaceae bacterium
GATGTCATTCTTCAATTCATCCAGCGTGTAGCCGACGGCAAGTTTCGCCGCCACTTTGGCAATCGGGAAACCGGTGGCCTTGCTGGCGAGCGCCGATTAGCGGCTGACGCGCGGGTTCATCTCGATCACCACCATGCGGCCATCGGCCGGGTTCAGCGCGAATTGCACATTCGAGCCGCCCGTTTCGACGCCGATTTCGCGCAACACCGCGATCGAAGCGGTGCGCATACGCTGATATTCCTTGTCGGTCAGGGTCAGAGCGGGCGCCACCGTAATCGAATCGCCGGTGTGCACGCCCATGGGATCGATGTTTTCGATGGAGCAGATGATGATGGCGTTGTCGGCGCGGTCGCGCACGACTTCCATCTCATATTCCTTCCAGCCGAGAACCGATTCCTCGATCAGGATGCCGTGGCCGCGCGATGCTTCAAGCGCGCCCGCGGCCAGATCGGCGAACTCCTCGCGGTTATAGGCGATGCCGCCGCCGGTGCCGCCGAGCGTAAAGGACGGCCGGATGATGGCGGGCAAACCGATGCGTTCGAGCGCGGTCATCGCCGCCTTCTGATCGGTCACGAACACCGAGCGCGGACTTTCGAGACCGATGCTTTCCATGGCCTGGCGGAAAAGCTGGCGGTCTTCGGCTTTGGCAATGGGGCCGGCTTTGGCGCCGATCATCTCGATGCCGTGGCGGGCCAGCGCGCCGCTTTCATAAAGATCGAGTGCTGTGTTCAGCGCCGTCTGCCCGCCCATGGTGGGAAGCAGTGCGAAGACGCGGCCCTCGGGCACATTTGCCTTTTCGCGGACGATGATCTTTTCGACGAATTCCGGGGTGATCGGCTCGACATAGGTCGCATCGGCAAGCTGCGGGTCGGTCATGATCGTGGCCGGGTTCGAGTTCACCAGCACGATGCGGTAGCCCTCGGCCCTGAGCGCCTTGCAGGCCTGGGCGCCGGAATAATCGAACTCGCAGGCCTGGCCGATAACGATTGGCCCGGCCCCGATGATCATGATGGTGTGGATGTCGGTGCGTTTGGGCATCGTTGCTCGCGCGTGTGCGGAGCCAGCGCGTTAGCCGCGCTTCGGAGCCGCCGGATTGTAGGTTAAGGGGACGGTCTAGAGAGTCTGCTGCACCGCCGCAACCCCTATTGCGCTCCTGTTGCGGTGTTTCGACGCCGATGTTGTGGAACCTTGCGGAATCAGCTTCGCCAGCGGAGCGTCCGCTCCTGCACGGGGTTCTCAAAGGGTTTGCCCGTGTCCACCGATTCCGCCCAGGCTTTCTTGAGCCGGTGGTACCAAATCGCGGGCACATCCGCGTCCTGGATGAGCATCAGGTTGGGGTTGAATTGCAACCCCTGCCGCTGAAGTTCCACCATCTTCCGGTCATCGCCCAGGAAAATGGGCCCCAGCACCATGAAAAGCGGCTTCACGAAGGACAGCCATGCGGGCCAGTAGAAAACCTGGGTGACCTGCGTCTTCTCGCCATCGATGGGCGTGCAGGCGGTGAAGCCCACGACATCAATGTGCCGGCCGAACAGCGTGCCGGAAATATTCTCGAAACGGACCGATGGCAGCTCGAAAGTGATTTCGGTGGAGACATCGCCGCCGAACAGCTTGTAGGCGGGTTTGCTCGGCGCATGGCGCGTCATCACGAAGCCGGTGGGAAGCGGTGCGTAACGCTTCTCCTTGACCTTGGGCTTCACCTTCCACCACCAGCGCCCATGCACGTAAGGCGCATGCGACGGGTCCATCAGGCCCACGACCGCATGATCGATGCCGCAGGCGAAGGTCTGGCTTTCCACCCAGCGGGGCACTGCGTTGGGCACCCCGACCTTTGGAGGATCGGAGGCGGGTGTCTCCGTTTCACGCCCGGGCGCCGCCATGTAAATCCAGATCAGCCCGTCCTGCTCCTTCAGCGGATAATTCCGCACCCGGATGCGTCCGACATCGAAGTTCTGATCCTGAAGCAGCGACGGGATCTGGGTGCACTGGCCGCCCGCGTTGAAGCGCCAGCCATGATAAGGGCATTCGACGTCGCCCTCTTTGAACTGTCCCGCCGAAAGCGGAGCGGCGCGGTGCGGGCAAATATCGCGCAGGGCAAAGGCGTGGCCATCGGGCGCGCGGGCCAGCAGCACCGGCTCGCCCAGCAGCACTTCGCGGCGCATGGCCCCCGGCTTCAACGAGGAGGACAGCGCCGCCATGTACCAGAGATTGCGCAGATAAAGCGGTTCTTCGGCCAAAAGTAGGAGCGCCCCGGAAACGACGCGCAGGTGATAGCGGATGCAAGCCCCAAGCGCGACTCTGCAATTCCCCTCTCCCGCAAGGGGCGCAAGGGGAGAGGGAATTATGCTCAGCGGAGGCCGGGGATCGAGATCGGCGCCTTGGGGGCGGCCGGTGTGGCGGGGCTTCCGGGCGGCTTCAGAAGGGTTTCCCGGGTGGCGACGAACTGATCGGCCTTCGATTGCTGCAGCTTGAACGCCCAGCCTGCCAGCCGCGCATTGATCGTCATGGCCTCGTTCTGGGTCATGGGGTTGGTGCCCTCGGCCGTGATCGTCGCCCAATGGTCCATGCCCTTGCTGGCGATCTTCACGGTGACGTCCAGCCCGTCGAACGTATGGGTCACCGATTGCGCCGCCTTGCTGAAATCCACCGTATCGGCCTTGGCCACATCGTCGAAATCAAAGCCGATAAGGGCGCTACCCACGCCGTCGGGTGAACCTTCGAAGGACAACTGCCGTCCGGGCGGCATGTCCAGCAGCTTGAAATCCTGCTGGTCCTTGGAATCGCGCGACAGCGTATAGGCCGGCCCGGTCGGCGGCGTCACGCTCGCGCCCTTCACCCGGTCGCGCGCAATGGCGATCACGTTCTTGTCGAGCCAATCGGCCGCATTCGGTTTGGGCGCCAGATTGCCCCGCGCGAGCCAGGTCTGATTCTCGTTCGGCCGGCGCACATAAAGCGTCGTCCGGCCCAATTCGTCCGCGGCGCCCTGGCTTTTGCCGACTACGACATCCGCCATGGGTTTGCCCATGGTATCCGTCAATCTCACGTCGATCGCGTCGCCGCCTTTATCGGGGGCGCCAAGGCCGACGAAGTTCAGCCAATCGGCGCGATTCGTCTTGGGTTCGAGCGTGGTCAGGCCGGCCATCCCGATGGCGACGGCGCGGACCTGTGCGGCATCGGCCGGGAAACCGCCCTTCTCGACGACCACCCATTTGCCCTGCATCAGGCGCACATGGAAGGTGCCGCTCTTGGATTGGATGGCGACCTCGCCGACATTGTTGATGGAATCCGTCAGGCCGGGAAAGAAGGGCCGCTGTTCGAATTTCGGCGCCAGCGAGGATGCCTGCTGCAGCACCGCGACGACTGCCAGCGCCACGAACAATGCCGTCACGCCGGCCAGGATCATGAGATTGCGGCGCCGCGTATCGTGACGCACGCCCATCGTCGTATCGGTCATGTCATTGCCCTCGCTCGGCTGCGCCGGCGGCGGCGCAACAAGGAAAGCCCAATGGCCACCGCGCCGATTCCAAGCGGCACCAGCGCAATGTTCAGGAAAGCCAGCGTCGTTCCCAGCCGTTCCACATCGGCGCGCAAACTGGCCTGAACGCCGCGAAGACTGCTGCGCGTCTGGACGAGATCGCGGCGGAATTTGTCGATCTGCGCCTGCTGCTCCTTGGAGAGCACCGGGGCTCCGCCATTGGTTGCCTGGTTCGGAGACTGAAGCGCCCGCAGACTGGCTTCGGTCGCCGTCACCTTCTGCTGCAGCTGCTGTTCTTCGGCGAGGAAGCGGGTCTCGGCATTGCGGCGGATCTGATCGACCACGACAAACGGCCGTGCCGAGCGTTCGCGCGTGCGCAGCGAGATCAAATCATTGGAGCCCATCATGTTCTCCACCGCATTCATCACCAGCGCGCCATTGTCGGCCGAAGGGACCGCGATCCGCTGCCCTACCACGTTCTGGACCTGGACCCAGAAGCGGTCATCCAGAAGATCGCTGTCGGCGAAGATCACCACATTGATGTCCTTGGCTTCCTTGATCTGCGCGGGCAGCGGTCCGGCATCGGGCTTGGGAGGCTCGTTCGGATCGGCAGCGGGTTTGGCCGCGGCGGCGGGCGCGCCGTTGGGGAAGGCGGTCTTGGCGGGCCCGGTCACGCGAGCCCCGACCGTGAAGCGCGCGCCCGTGGGTGCGAAGCGGCGCAGCAGATCGGACGGATTCTGCACCGTGCGGATCATGATGGCGTCCATCAATGCCGCCGTCGTCGAACTGGTCAGCAGCGGCAGGAACTTGGTCGTCGCGCCCTGATGCGGTTTGATCGAGCCGGCGCTGGCAATGTTCAGGACTTGCAGATTGGCGGTGATCGGATCGCTGCGGTCGAAATTCGCCGGCGTCATGCGCATCCAGGCGATGTAATCGATGACGCGCGGCTGGCCGCCCGGGCCGGCCACCTGAACCGCCTGCGCCAGATCGGCGTCGGTCACCACTTTGCTGGGATCGAAATCGACGCCCCAGGCGGTCAGCACCGGCCCGAGTGTCGAGCTGGATTTGTCGCCTTGATCCTGGGCGCCAGGGCCCTGCTGCACCGAGCTTTCCGACAGCGGATCGACGAACACGATCGCGTGGCCGCCCTTCAGCACAAATTGATCGATGGCGTATTCCACCTGCGGTGTGAAATTCGCGGGATGCACGACCAGCAGCGTTCCGACATCGGCCGGAATGCGGTCGGTCGTCATGGGGTCCAGCATCTGGACATCATAATTGTCGCGCAGCTGCTGATAGGCCACATAGGGCATCGCATTGCCGGCCAGCGCCGCCTGCAGGCCGCCGGCTCCCGTTTCGAGCGGCAATGCCGTCAGCACGCCGAGTTTGGGTTTGGCCGGCTGCGACAGCTTGTAGATCAGCGAGGTCAGGTCGTATTCGAGGTATTCCTCGCGCGACTGATCGAAGAACGGGATCACCTCATGACCCGCCAGCGTGTTGGTGCCGACGAGGCCGAAATACACATTATCGCCCTCCTGGGTCGGTGCGCCGGTCAGGCCCTGCGCCACCGCATCATCTTCGGCCGGCGTGAAGGGCGCGGGATCGAGCTCTTCCAGAATGATCTTGCCGTGCGAAAGCGCGGCATATTCCTGCAACAGATCGCGCACGCGTCCGGCATAGGCGACGATCTGCGCATAACCGGCGGCCGGCTGGCGCGAGAAATAGAAGCGCAGCGTCACCGGCTCCTGCAATTTGGCGACCGTGGCCGCGGTGCCGGGCGAAACGGTGTAGAGCCCGTTCTGCGTCATATCCAGCCGCGCGGTGCCCAGCCATTGGTTGGCGACGATATTGACGGCGACGAACAGCACCACGCCAAGCGCGATGGCCACAAGCGCATAAAGTCTGCGGGACAGTTTCATGTCAGTTCGTCTTCTTCAGATCGACCAGCACGACATTGACGGAAAGAAACAGCGCAATCAGCGAAGCGAAATACACAAGATCGCGAAGATCGATGACGCCCGACGAAATCGCCTGAAAATGGGTGAGAAAGCTGAAACCGGAGATCGTGTTTATCAGCACGATGGGCGCCCAGGCCTGGAAGAAATCCAGCACCAGCGGCGCACCCGAGATGGTGAAAAGGAAGCACACCAGCACGCTGACGACGAAGGCGATGACCTGATTGTTGGTCATGGCCGAAATCGCCGCCGAGATCGCGAGATAGCCGCCCGCCATCAACAGGCTGCCGACATAGCTGGCGAAGATCGCGCCATTGTCCGGATTGCCCAGATAATTGACCGTGATCCAGATCGGAAAGGTGAGCGCCAGCGCCACCGCGACAAAGGCCCAGGCCGCGAGAAATTTCCCCAGCACGCTGGCCCAGATCGGGATGGGCAGTGTCAGCAGCAGCTCCATCGTGCCGAGGCGGCGTTCCTCTGCCCACAGACGCATGCCCACCGCAGGCACCAAAAACAGATAGAGCCAGGGATGATAGCCGAAGAACACCGACAGATTGGCGACGCCATTGTCGTAGAAATGGCCGACGTAAAAGGTGAAAGATCCCATCGCGAGCAAGAAGATCACGATAAAGACATAGGCGACAGGTGTCGCGAAATAGGCGGCGAATTCGCGCTGAAAAATGGCGAGGACGGGTCTCATGCGGCGGCTCCCACACGCTGGCGTGCGCGCTCGGTATCTCCGGTGGTCAAGGCGCGGAACACCTCATCAAGTCGCCCGGCCTCCGCATAGAGCTCCTTCACGTCCCAATGTTCCAGCGCCGCCAAGGTGCTGACGCTCTCGATGATGAGGGCGGTGCCATTGGGATAGGCGGTGAGGGTGACAAGACCGTCGGGGCGCGAAGTCTCTTCGATGGAAGCGATGCTGGGCTGCGCCTTCAGCGCGGCTTTGGCATCCGCCGCCTGACCCGCCGGCACAGTGAGAATGACCGCATTGTGGTGGCGCGAGCGCGCCAGCAGCGCCGCAGGCGTGCCGTCCGCGACGATCCGGCCGCGGTCGATGATGACGGCGCGCGTGCACACCGCATCCACCTCTTCGAGCAGATGGGTGGATATGATGATCGCCTTGTCGGCGGCCATTCCCCGAATCAGATTGCGCACGCTGTGCTTTTGATTGGGATCCAGACCATCGGTCGGCTCGTCCATCACGAGCACCGGCGGATCGTGCAGGATCGCCTGCGCCAGCCCGACGCGCCGCTTGAATCCCTTCGACAAGGTCTCGATCGGCTGCTCCATCACGGGTTCGATTTCGGTGGCCGCTGCGACTTTGCCGATCCGCAGCTTTGCCTCCGCGCCCCAAAAGCCGCGGGTGTGGGCGATGAAGGTCAGAAATTGCCGCGGCGTCATATCGCCATAAGCGGGCGCGCCTTCCGGCAGATAACCGAGTTGGACTTGCGCGGCGATGGTATCGGTTTCGACATCGTGACCGCAGATCGAAACGCGCCCGGCGGTGGGCGTCAGATAGCCCGCGATCATCTTCATGGTGGTGGATTTGCCCGCGCCATTGGGGCCGAGAAATCCCAGCACCTCTCCCTTGGGCACGGTGAGATCGATGCCGGCAACGGCGGCAATCGAGCCGAATGTCTTGGTCAGTCTGTAGATTTCGATCATGGCAGGTGGCTCGAATGGACCCCTGAACCGGTGGGCCAGTTCCATTAGAAAAATCGCTCGATTCCTGCAAGAGCTTCCTGCAGAGGGGCGATTACAGATGATTCACGCCTGCGCGAGCTTCCATAGCAGAATTTCACAATAGGTGGGGCAAGTCTCGGAGGCGGATGCTGGGGAGAAATCGTCGGCTGGCGGAACGCTCGCCCGGCAGGGGCTGGGGGGCTGGGTAACTTCCGGTCGAGGTCACCTCGCCAGCCGACGATTGCAACATGGGGGGGTAAAGAGGCGCGCAAATGTCCTGAATAGGGCAATTTCGTGGCGAAGGCCGCCCTCAAGCCGATGTGAAGTAAGACGTCTCCGGTTTCATGCCGGTGTTGCAAACCCCTTGCCGGGGGAGCGACAGCGTACCATGCTCATTGCCGATGAGCGATGAACCGATAGTTTTCGGCCGTGCGGAAGCGCCCCCCTTCGCACGGACCACTTCCTGGGGCACACAACCGGATGGTGCGCCGGTCCGCAGTCCAGAACCGCGTGACACCCGCATCCGCTTCGACAGGGTCGAACTCAAACGCATCCTCAACACCTATGGCCGCATGGTGATGGCGGGGGAATGGCGCGATTACGCCATCGATTTTCGCGATGAGGTGGCGGTGTTTTCGGTCTTTCGCCGCGCGTCCGAGGCGCCGCTTTACACCATCGAGAAGCGGCCGCGCCTGAAGGAGCGCCAGGGTCAGTATTCCGTAGTTGCGCCAGGCGGCCAAGTGCTCAAGCGCGGACATGATCTTGCTGCCGTGCTGCGCGTGCTCGATCGCAAACTGCTCAAAGCGGTCGCGGGTTAGCCCTCAGCTCGCCAACGCCAAGGGCGAATGGAAACGTCCCTCGCGCAGCAAAGGCACCACCGCATCGGCGGGAAGCGGACGGCTGAAATAATAGCCTTGGATCGTGCGGCATCCCGCCTTCGCCAGGAACATCAGCTGTTCCAGCGTCTCCACCCCTTCCGCGATAGTTTCGATCTTCAATGCTTGCGCCAGACCGATGGTGGCATTGATGATCGCGCCGTCGCCGCATTGGGCTGCCGCCCCGCGCACGAATTCCTGAGCGATCTTGATGCGGTCGACCGAATAGGCGTGAAGATATTGCAACGACGAGAACCCGGTTCCGAAATCGTCGATCGCAATCCGCACGCCGAGAGCACGCAAACGCTGTACTGCGTCGCGATGGCCGTCCGTGGCGGCCATGAGGACCGATTCGGTGAGTTCGATTTCCAGCACGCCGGGGCCTGCATTCAAAGCCTGCACGGCACCTATGGCAGGACCGTGGCGAAACTGCCGCAAAATCGCCTTGCGGGAATTGACAAAGCGCAGCCGCGGTTACGGTTCCATCAGCAAACTTGGTCCGAACAAGAACCTGAATCCGGTTTGGACGTTTCCAAAGCGAAACCGAAATAGGGGAGAACCCCGATGCTTCATTGGGCCCTTGTGTTCTTGGTCCTCGGATTGATCGCCGCTTTGTTCGGCTTCACGGGCATTGCCGGCGCTTCTATCGGGATCGCGAAGATTCTGTTCTTCGTCTTCATCGCCATTTTTGCCGTCATGCTGCTGATGGGTGGCTTCCGCGGGAGAGGGACGATGCCCTGACGTTCGCGCGTTTTGCGTCTCGAGCAGCAAGACGCGCAAACGAAAGGCCCGGAAAGCAGCGCTTTCCGGGCCTTTCTTATGGAACGGACCAATCCGGTTAGCGGCGGTCGCCCATCAGGCGCAGCAGCATCAGGAAGAGGTTGATGAAGTCGAGATAGAGACGCAGCGCCCCCATCACGGCCTTTTTGCCGGCGATCGAACCGTCATCGCCGACGTAATAGGTTTCCTTGATCGACTGCGTGTCATAAGCGGTCAGGCCGGTAAAGATCAGAACGCCCGCGACCGAAATGACCCACTGCATCATGCTCGATTGCATGAACATGTTGACCAGTGATGCAATGATCAGCCCGATCAACCCCATGAACAGGAACGAGCCGAACCCGGACAGGTCGCGCTTGGTGGTGTAACCCCAGAGGCTCATGGCGCCGAAGGTCGCCGCCGTGACGAAGAAGACCTGCGCCACGGATGCACCCGTATAAAGATACAGCACCGGCGTCAGGCCGATTCCCATCAGCCCGGCGTAAATCCAGAACGTCATCTGGGCCGCCGCAAAGCTCATTTGCTGAATGCGCCAGCTGAGGAAGAAAACCAAACCCAAAGGCGCGAACAGCACCACCCAACCGAGGGGAGCCAAGGCATAGCCGCGCGCGGTGAAGGTGAAGAACAAATTGGCAAAGGCTGGCGTGTTCAAGGTGAACAACGCCGTCAGGCCGGTGAGCCCAAGCCCCAGCAGCATGTAGTTGTAGACGCGGAGCATATAAGCCCGAAGGCCCATATCGTATGTGGCAGCGGCTTGCGCACCGCCCCAACTCCGTACCCGATTGTCGTACTCAGCCATAACGGCGAATCTCCTGAAATCTCTGATCCTGAAAGATCGCGTCTAATATCGGTCTTCGCGCCCGTAACATCAAGGCGTCGCGCTTTGTCACAATTACATGCCGTTAAGGGTTCCTGAGCCGCGCAGCGGGTTTGGTTGCCAGGGCCGCAAACCCGCCGGAAAGTCCCAGAATGAGCGTTCCAACCGCGCCTCCCGCAATCGTGAACAGCACCGCCCGTCCGGCGAAGACGAAGGGCACGTCCAGCACCCAATGCGCAACCGCCCAGGCAGCAGTCGTGCCCGCGATAAGTGCGGCGCATCCGGCGAGCGCGCCGAGCAGCCCATATTCGACCGCATAGACGGCCCCCAGTTTCGCGCGCGTGGCGCCCAGCACTTTGAGCACCACCGCATCGTAAAGGCGTGCGCGATGACCCGCGGCAATCGCACCCGCCAGCACGAGCACACCGGCCAGGATGGTGATGAGGCTTGCGATTTCGATGCCGCGCACCAATTCGGCCAGCAACTCGCCCACCTGCGAAAGGGCTTCGCGCACCCTGACCACCGTCACGTTGGGAAACGCCCGCGAGACGGCGGTGAAGAGCGCGTCCTCCTGCGCCGGTGGGGCGCGCACCGTGGCAAGAAAGCTGTGAGGCGCGGAAGCGATGACGCCCGGCGAGGTGGTAAGGACGAAATTGATCCCGCCGGTGCGAAAATCGATATCGCGCAGATTGAAAATACGCAGATCGATATCCCGGCCGATGAGGTTGATGGTGATGATATCGCCGATCTTCACGCCCATGCCGCGCGCCAGATTGCGGTCGAACGAGACGAGCTCCTCGCCCTGGTAATCTGCGGGCCACCAATCGGGACCTTCCACCACATGCGCGTTTTTGGGTTTGCTGGCGGTATAGGTTACCGCTCGATCGCTGTTCACAGCCCAGCGCGCGTCGGCGGCCACTGGCACCTGATTGATCGGCACGCCTTTCAGTTTCACGATGCGGCCGCGCATCATCGGCGTCGCGTTGAAATCTTCCGCGCCGCGAAACCCGGACAACAGCTTCGTGAACGCATCGATCTGGTCCTGCTGGATATCGACGAAGAAAAAGCTCGGCGCCTTTGCCGGCAATTGGTCCTCGATTTGCGCATCCAGGCTGGCCTGCATTAGCACCACCGTCGCCAGCAGCGTCAGGCCCAGACCCAGCGCCACAATGATGCTGGCCGTCGGTGTGCCGGGCCGGGTGAGATTGGCAAGCGCCAGGCGCAGGAGCTGAAATTGGCTTCGCGGCAAACGCATGAGACCGCGCCGCACGGCAAACGCGATCAGACGCAGACCGATGAGCACGCCCAGGGTGCCGCCCAAAAACGCAAGCGTGAACAGCCGGTAAGGCGACAGCCAAACGGACAATGCCGCAATCGTCCCGAAAGCCGCGGCGGCAGCGAACAGATAGGGCCAGCGCGCGTGCCGCGATGACGGCGCCACCAGGTCGCGAAACAGGCCCGCCGGCGCGATTTCGCGGGCACGCGCGAGTGGGGGAATCGCGGAACCGAGTGCGGCCAGCGT
Organism: Micropepsaceae bacterium; assembly: GCA_036264295.1. GTDB lineage: Bacteria > Pseudomonadota > Alphaproteobacteria > Micropepsales > Micropepsaceae > CAIYRG01. Next base: position 11,111 of record DATARE010000062.1, read on the forward strand.
GCCGAACACCGCAGCCATAATCAGCGGCTTTGAATAGACCGCAAAATGGGCGGGCACCGGAATCGCATCGCCGGCGAAATGCGCCACCGCAAAGGGCAAGGTGGCGCCCAGCGCCAGTCCCAGCGCCAGCCCCAATCCCGCCATCGCCATGACTTGGATGAGATAGATGAGAAAAATCTCGTTGCCTTCCGCGCCCAAGGCTTTGAGCGTCGCGATGGTGGCCCGCCGCCTTTCGAGGAAGGCGCCCACCGCCTGACCGGCGCCCACACCCGCCACCACGAGCGCGGTCAATCCCACGAGGGTCAGGAACATCGTCGCCTGCTCAACGAAGCGCGCAACCTGGGGGAGCGCATTGGTGCTGTCGTCAAACGCCCAGGTGCCGTCGGGGAATGCGGTTTCCATTTGCTTGCGGAACGTCCCCGTCGCGGTCTTCCCGGTGAAGGCGATGCGATAGATGTAATTGATCAGGCTTCCCGGCGTGATCAGCCCGGCACGCGTCAATCCCTCGCGCCCGATCAGCACATGCGGCCCCAGCGCGAAGCCGCCGGCAACGCGGTCAGGCTCCGAAACGATCTGCGCGCGCAAAATGAAATCGGCATTGCCGATATGAATGGCATCGCCTGGCTTCAGGCCAATCCGCACCAGCAGCGCTTCTTCCGCCACGGCGCCGCATGCGGCCGCATCGCAAGCGAGTGCCGTCTGGAGAGGCATTGCGGGCGCGAGCGTTGTCTGACCGACGAGCGGATAGGTCCCATCCACCGCCTTCAATTCGATCAGCGTCCGTTTGTCCGGCTGTTTGGAATTGCCGGCCATGCTGCGGAGCGTGGCGGCTTCGGTCACCGGCCCATAGGCAGCCATGAATTTGCGTTCCGAATCGGTGGCGGGCTGGTAGAGCCGCTGCAACCGGATATCGCCGCCCAGCAAGGTGCGGCCTTGCTCCGACAGGCCGGTAAGAAACGATTGGCCCAGCGAACCCACACCGGCAATCGCCGCAACGCCAAGCGTGAGGGCGGCGAGGAAGATGCGAAATCCGGAAAGACCGCTCCGCAGCTCCCGCCGCGCAAAACGGAGCGCCAGCGTCAGCGCCCTCATTTTGTCCGCTCCTCCGCCACAATCAGGCCGTCCTTCATGCGCAGGATGCGGTCGCAGCGTGCCGCCAGGGCTTCCTCATGCGTGACGAGAAACAGGGTCGCGTTTACCCGGGCGCGCAGCGCGAACAGAAGATCGACAATGCCTCTGCCGGTCGCGCCATCGAGATTGCCGGTGGGTTCGTCCGCGAACAGCACTTCGGGTTCATGCACGATGGCCCTCGCGAGTGCGACCCGCTGTTGCTCGCCGCCCGACAATTGTCCGGGGTAATGATCGAGCCGATGCGCCAGACCGACGGCCTCCAGAGCCGAGCGCGCCGCATCGAACGCATCGCGCCGCCCGAGCAGCTCCAGCGGCACGGCCACGTTTTCCAGCGCGGTCATGGTCGGCACCAGATGAAAGGACTGGAACACAATCCCGACATGTTCGCGGCGGAACCGGGCCAGCGCGTCCTCGCCGAGGCCGGTGATCATGCGTCCGGCCACGCCGACCCGGCCCGCAGTTGCGGTTTCGAGCCCGGCCGCCACCATCAGCAGCGAAGACTTCCCGGAGCCGGAGGGGCCCAGCAGCGCCACCGCTTCGCCGGGCGCCACCGCCACGGACACGCCGTTGAGGATGTTGACCGGCCCCGCTGCGCTCGCCAATGTCAGCCGCACGTCTTCGAGCAGGATGGATGGCGCGCGCGCGGCTCCGGCAGGCGTGTCGCGTGTGGGGGATGCTCGCATGGCGATGTCAGGCGATAGTGACGATGCAGCGGCTCTTCAAGACAATTCTTCCGGCGTTGGCGGTGGCGATGGTGTTGACTTCGGCAGCCCAGGCTGCGGAGCGGACCATTCGCATTCTCGCCTTCGGCGACAGCCTGACACAAGGGTATGGCGTTCCGCCGGGTATGGATTTCCCTCATGTGCTTGAGACGGCGCTCAAGGCCAAGGGGCTGAATGTCGCTGTCATCAATGCTGGCGTGTCGGGCGATACCAGCGCCGGCGGGCTGGCGCGGCTCGATTGGTCGCTCGCCGATGGAACAAACGCGCCCGACGCAGCGATTGTGGAACTGGGTGCGAATGACGGCTTGCGCGTGCTTTCTCCGGCCGAAATGGAAAAGAATCTCGACGGGATTCTGACGAAGCTGAAAGCGCGTCACATCCCGGTGCTGCTGGCGGGTATGAAAGCGCCGCGCAATTACGGGGCGGCCTATGCGGCAGAATTCGATGCCGTCTTTCCACGTCTCGCCAAGAAATATGGCGCTCTCTATTACCCGTTCTTTCTGGACGGCGTAGCGCTGAATGCGGCGCTCATCCAAGCCGATGGGCTGCACCCTAATCCGAAGGGTGTTGACGTCATCGTAAAGAATATCGCGCCCTTAACGACGCAGCTGGTCCAGCAGGTGCAAAAGTCAGCCGCTTCCGCAGGAATGCCCGCACCGGCGAAATCCGCGCGATAATCGCGGATGATTCGTTCGCAAGATCAGGCATCGGTTCCCTCTCCCCTTGAGGGAGAGGGCGGCGCGCCGCGCGCAATCTTGGCGCGCCGGGTGAGGGGTGAGTGCCCCCCACCCGAACCCGCTTCGCCGGTTCGATCCCCGATCAAGTCGAGGACGGGCTCTCCCCTCATTGGGGGAGGTGCACAAAAATGATCGGGCGCCTTCTCTCGGTCGGCGGTTTCACGCTGCTGTCGCGCATCACCGGCTTTGGCCGCGACATTGTGATGGCCGCGGTGCTGGGCTCGGGTCCGCTCTCGGATGCGTTCCTTGTGGCACTGCGTCTGCCCAACAGTTTTCGCTCCATTTTCGGAGAAGGGGCGTTCAACGCCGCGTTCATCCAGCGCTTTGCCAAAGTGAAAACCCAGGAAGGCCCGCGTGCCGCCGCCGATTTCGCTAATCGGGTGTTCTCCTGGCAGATGGTGGCGCAGTTGGTGCTGCTGGCGGCGGCGCTCGCCGGGATGGAATGGGTGGTGCGTGTGCTGGCGCCAGGCTTTGTGGCGCGCCCCGAGCAGCTCGATTTGGCGGTGCGGCTGTCGCGCATTGCCTTTCCATATTTGCTCATGACGGTGGTGGCGATCCAGCTTTCGGCGATGCTGAATGCCAACGGCAAATTCGCCACCGCCGCGGCGTGGTCGCTCTTTCTCAATATCGCGATGATGGGCACGCTGGGCCTTGCGGGCTGGTTTCCCAATGCCGGCTATGCCGCCGCATGGGGCGTGTTCATCGCCGGCATCATGCAGCTTGTCTTCATCGTCTGGGCGGCGGCCAAGAACGGCCTGTATCTGCGATTCACACCCTTACGCTGGACCGCGGATATGCGCGAATTCCTGCGCGCCCTGGGAGCGGCGACCTTCGGTTCGGCCAGCGTGCAGATATTGCTGTTCGTCGATACGCTGATCGCCAGCTTCCTGCCGTCGGGCGCGCTGACCGCGCTTTATTATTCCGACCGCATCAACCAATTGCCGATGGGCACGCTCGGCATCGCGCTCGGCACCGTGCTGCTGCCGGAAATGGCAACGCGAATTGCCCAAGACGATCACGGCGCCGCGAACGCCGCGCAAAATCGCGCCGCTGCGCTGGGCCTGTTGTTCACCTTGCCCTTCGTGGCCGCCTATTTCACCGTGCCGCTGACAATCATGCGCGGCCTCTTCGCCCATGGTGCGTTTCATCTGGAAGCGGCGGAATTGTCCGCTGCTGCCCTGATGGCCTATGGCGCGGGCTTGCCCGCTTTCGTGTTGATCCGCGTGGTTGCGCCCAGTTTCTATGCCCGCGGCGATACCGCGACGCCGGTGCGTGCGACGATGATTTCGGTGCTGGTCAATATCGTTCTCAAATTCGCCTTTGTGTGGGGGCTGGGCTTCGGAGCCGTGGGCCTGGCTCTGGGTACCTCGCTGGCCATCTGGGTGAATGTCGGTGTGCTGATCGCCATGGCGAGAAATCGTGGCCTGATCGCGATTGACGGAACCTTCCTGCGGGCCATGGGACCCAGCATCCTCGCGGCGCTCGCGACGGGCGCCGGCGCGCTGGCCGGCGTGGCGGCAACTGAAAAATTTGCCTCCAACGACCTGGCCCAATTGGCGGGTGCCATTGTCATAGGGGGCTTGGCCTATGGCGCGGTCGTGTTCTTATTCCGGCGGAGCCTGCCTCTGGGCCGAAGGTTGCGCGCATGATCCGGCTTTTCGTCGCATTGGAACTGCCTGAGACCTTACGCGATCGCTTGGCCGCGTTGGAAGGCGGCGTGCCGGGCGCGCGCTGGGCGACCGGCGAGCAGTTCCATCTGACGCTGCGCTTTGTCGGTGAGGTCGATGAGAATGTCGCGCATGACATCGACGATGCGCTGGCAGGCATTCGTGCGCCGCGCTTCACGCTGGAGCTTGCCGGTGTTGGCGAATTCGGCGGCAAGAAGCCGCGCGCGCTGTGGGCGGGCGTGCGCGCCAACGATGCGCTGCTGCATCTGCAAAAAAAGATCGAGACCGCGCTGCAGCGGATTGGTCTTCCCGCCGAAGAGCGCAAATTCTCGCCGCATGTGACGCTGGCGCGGATGCGGGGCAGCCCGCGCGAGAAGGTGGTGCAGTTCCTGACCCACAATTCGCTGTTCGCGAGTGGGCCGTTCCCGGTCGACCGTTTCGTCTTGTTTTCGAGCCATCTCGGCAGCGGCGGTTCGGTGTATCACGCCGAGCGGACCTATCCGCTCACATAAGGCGAGTAGCGAATAGCGAATAGCGAATAGGTGCTTCTATTCGCCACTCACTATTCACCATCTTCGATCGCTTCCATGTCGTCGTCGGAGAGGCCGAAATGGTGGCCGATCTCATGGATCAGCACGTGGCGCACAATATGTCCCAGCGGTTCGCCCGCTTCGGCCCAATAATCCAGGATCGGACGGCGATAGAGAAAAATCATGGTCGGATGATGGGAAGACGACGCGCCTTCGCGGCTCGCAAGGTCAGGACCCTGAAACAGGCCCAGGATATCGAACGGCGTATCCAGATCCATATCGTCCATGACCTCCTCATCCGGAAAGTCTTGCACCATGAAAACAATTTCGCCCGTGAGCGCGCGGAACTCCGCGGGCAGGCTGGCAAATCCCTCGCGGGCGAGCGTCTCGAGATCGTCCAATGTCGGGGCTTCGGCTCGTACCCATTCCATGGTCTAGGATTGGCATGAGGCGGCGTCTCGCGCAAACTCACCGCCGCGGCACGAAGGAGGAAGCAATGAGCAAGCTGGAGGGCGGAGACCGCAAACGAGCGCTCGCCGAATTGCAGGATTGGCACGAAGTTCCTGGCCGCGATGCGATCTCGCGCAGATTTGTGTTCAAGAACTTCAATCAGGCGTTCGGATTCATGACGCGCGTGGCACTGGTGGCGGAGAAGATGGACCATCATCCGGAATGGTCGAATGTTTACCGCACAGTCGATGTGACGCTCTCCACGCACGATGCGGGCGGGCTCACGGAAAAAGACGTCGCACTCGCCAAGACCATGGACAAATTTGCGGCGCCCTAGACGGGGCACAGCCTCAGCTTGGCTGCTGGCATCCGGAACCATGACTCCGCGGTTCGCGTTTTCGTGAAAACGGAAATGAGGAGATCGTCATGGCGGAAATTCGGGAAACCCATGTGGTGAGCGAGCGCGGCGGCAACAGGGCGACGCCATGGCTGGCGTTCCTTGTTGGTGTGCTTTTGATCGCGCTGGTCGCGGTGTTCTTGTTGAATGCGCATGGGCGCTTCAGCGGCCCCGCCGGGAGCGTGGATCTGAACGTCAAATCGCCCGTCACTGTGCCGGCGAACCCCGCGCCCGCAAGATAGCATCAGGGCCGGTTTGCCGATGGCGGCAGCCGGCCTTGGCTCACACGCTCTTTCGGTTCTTGACGAGATCGTCCACCACGGCGGGATCGGCGAGCGTCGATGTATCCCCCAGATGCGCGATGTCGTTCTCAGCGATTTTACGCAGAATGCGGCGCATGATCTTGCCGGAGCGGGTCTTGGGCAGGCTCGGCGCGAACTGAATCACATCGGGCCGCGCGATGGGGCTGATCTGATTGCCGACCCATTTCTTCAATTCGTTTTCCAGCGCTTCCGACGGCGTCTGCCCGAGCTTCAACGTCACATAGGCATAGATGCCCTGGCCTTGGAT
>DATARE010000101.1:0-4467 GCA_036264295.1 Micropepsaceae bacterium
CTTGGCCGCTGCGACGAAAGCAAGCGCAATACCGGTATTGCCGCTGGTGGGCTCGATCAGGACGTTTTTTCCGGGTGAGATGAGGCCCTTCGCTTCCATCGCCTCGATCATGGCGACGCCAATGCGATCCTTGACGCTGCCGATCGGATTGAAGAATTCCAGCTTGAACAGCAAGTCGGCCTTCACGCCTGCGCTTTTCGGCATGCGCGCCATGCGGACCAACGGCGTGTCGCCGATGGTTTCGGTGATGGAATTGTAGACACGGCCGCGACCGGGCTTATGGGTTGGTGTCGGCGCGGTCATGAATCCTCCCGACGACACCATTCAGATGATGAAGTCGGCGGTATCAGGTCGCTCGGCGTTGCCACAGTCAAGGCCCGAACTGCGGGCGCGCTTGCAAATATCCTCGATACTGATCTCGTCGAGCTTCTTCATCACGTCTTCTTGTAGAGAGGCCACCAACGGCACCACCACGCGGCGGCCGAGTTCGGAACCGCCGTCGAAATCTTCTTCATTTTCGTCCAAACTCATCGCGATCCGCACGACATCGCCGACGCTGATGCGCCGGCGTTCGCGCGCGAGGCGATAACCCCCACGCGGGCCGCGCACGCCTTTGAGGATGCCGGCGCGGACAAGCTGCTGCATTACCTGTTCGAGATAACGCTGCGGCACACCCTGACGCGCGGTGATCTCTTTCGCCTGTACGGGTTCTGGCCGCGCATTGTATGCGATGTCGATCACCGCTTCGAGCGCGAGCATGGTTTTGCGGGAAAGCCGGAACATCTATGACCTCTTAGCCTCCCAGGCCGGTCGAGCCGAAACCGCCCGCGCCGCGCATTGTCTTTTCCAGAGCCGCACTTTCGTCCCATTCCACCCGGGCATGCGCCGCCACCACCAATTGCGCGATCTTCATGCCGCGCGTGACCGTGAACGGCTCCGCGCCGTGGTTGATGAGGATGGCCGTCACCTCGCCGCGATAATCCGAATCGATGGTTCCCGGCGCGTTCAACACGGTGACACCGTGGCGGAGGGCCAATCCCGACCGCGGCCGGACCTGCGCTTCGAAGCCGTCGGGAAGCGCGATGGCGATGCCGGTGGGAACCGCCGCGTGACGCCCTGGCGGAAGAACAATATCGGATGCAACTGCCGCCAAAAGATCGAGCCCGGCAGCGCCTGCGGTCGCATGGGTGGGAAGGGGCAGATCGACCGCATGGGGAAGGCGTTGCACAGCAATTCTCACGCGGCGCTCCTCGCAACGGAGGAAGCGATGCGATCCACCAGACGGCCGGCAACTTCGCTCTTGGGCAATTCCGGCCAGGCTTCGGCGCCACCCGCGGTCAAAAGGTGCACGGTGTTGCGGTCGCCCCCCATCACCGTGCCGCTGACATCGTTGGCGACGATCCAATCGGCACTCTTCGCGGTGCGCTTGGCGGCAGCATTGGCGATCAGTTCGTCGGTTTCGGCGGCGAAACCGACCACCAGCTTTGGCCGCATCGAGGCCCGCGAACCCAGACTCGCGAGAATGTCCGGATTCTCCACCAGCGAGAGGCTGGGGGCTGTGTTGCGCTTTTTCAGCTTGGCGGCGGCCGGTGCTTCGGCGCGCCAATCGGCGACGGCGGCTGCGCATATGGCGATATCCGCCGGAAGTTCGGATTCGCAAGCCGCCAGCATCTCGCGTGCGGTTTGCACCTTCACCAGTTTGACGCGAGGCGGGGGCGCAATCGCAACGGGGCCTGACACGAGCACGGTCTGCGCGCCGGCATCGGCCAGGGCGGCGGCAATGGCGTAGCCTTGTTTCCCGGACGACCGGTTGGCGATATAGCGCACGGGGTCGATAGGCTCATGCGTCGGCCCGGCAGTGACGAGCGCCTTGTATCCGGCGAGGCGCGTGTCGGGGTTGAGCAATTTCTCGATGGCCGCGAGAATCTCGTGCGGCTCGGCCATGCGCCCCATGCCGAATTCGCCACAGGCCATGTCGCCTTCATTGGGACCGACGATATGAATGCCGTCGGCTTGCAGCGCGGCGAGATTGCGGCGCGTGGCCGGGTGCTCCCACATCCGCACATTCATGGCGGGGGCGATCAGCACGGGCTTGTCGGTTGCGAGCAGCGCCGTGGAAGCTAGGTCCGGCGCCAGCCCCGTCGCAAGTTTGGCAAGGAGATCGGCGGTTGCGGGTGCCACAACCACCAAATCGGCGGAGCGCGACAGTGCGATGTGCCCCATTTCCGCTTCCGCCGTCAGATCGAACAAATCCCGGTAGACGGGTTCGCCCGTCAGAGAGGACACCGACAACGGCGTCACGAATTCGCTGCCCGCCGAGGTCAGGATTGCCTTCACGCCAGCATTGCGCTCGCGCAAGCGCCGGATCAGCTCCAGGCTCTTGTAGGCAGCGATGCCGCCGCCGATGATAAGCAGGACGCGTTTGCCGCTGAGGCTCAAGCTCACGACTCCGTGATAGAACACAAGTCTAGGGGTATACATAGCGAATTACGCTAACGAAGTGTAGTTCCCTTATTCGTACCAAAATTGGGATGTAAAAATGGGCCGATTGCTTGGAATTGCACGTGCCACGGCAAAGCGGGCACCGCTTTCGGAACTTGAAGAGGCTGAAATCGCCCTCGCAACCGGCATTCCGGGCGATGTGCGCGGCGCCAAAGCCGGCCGCCAGGTGACGGTGCTGTTCCGGGAAGGCTGGGCTTCCGCTTGCCGCGATCTTGGCGTGGATCTTCCTTGGCTGATGCGGCGGGCAAATCTTCTGGTGGAGGGGGTGGGTTTGCCGGTGGAAGGCAGGCGTCTGGTTATCGGTGAAGCGGTGCTTGAGGTGACGGAAGAAACCAAGCCCTGCTCGGTGATGGAGGCGGCGCATCGCGGCTTGCGGCGGGCGCTCACGCCGGAATGGCGGGGCGGAGTCTGTTGCCGAGTGATCAAGGGCGGCCAGATACGCGTCGGTGATCCGGTGGATCTCGCATGACCCTGGCAACGCCGCATGACATTCTCGACTTCTGGTTCAAGCAAACCCCGCCAGAACGCTGGTTCTCCACCGATGCGGCATTCGATTCGGAGGTGCGCCGGCGCTTTGAGGAAAGCTGGCGTGCCGGACGCGATGGCGCATTCGGCTCATGGGCGAACAGCATGGAGGGGGCGCTCGCTCTCATCGTGCTGTTCGATCAGTTTCCGCGCAACATGTTCCGCGGGCAGGCGGCGGCTTTTTCCACTGACACGCTGGCACGCGAAATTGCGCGTGCTGCGCTTGCGAAGGGTTTTGATCGGGAAGCGCCGGCCGCAATACGCAGCTTTTTCTACCTGCCCTTCATGCATTCGGAAGATTTGCAGGATCAGGAAACATCCGTGCATCTCACCCGCGAGCGGTTGGGTGAAAGCCATTTTTCCTATCCGTTTGCCGTCCGGCATCGGGACATCATTGCGCGCTTCGGCCGATTTCCTGCGCGCAACGCTGCGCAGGGGCGGCATAGCACGCCGGAAGAAATCGACTTGCTGAAAGCGAACCCAAACGGGTTTTGATCGTTGTCTTGCCGGGCTGGGCATACCCCATTCGGAAGAACACACGATGAGCGCCGAAGATACCTGCCGTCTTGCCGCAGAACTGAGCGATGAATATGGCGACGTTGCGGTCCTGGTGGCCCAACGCACAATCGCCAGTCTCGAGGCGGATGGGTGCGATCAGCGGGCATCGGTTTGGCGGGCACTGCTGGCCATTCTGGATGATATCGCCGCCAAGCGGATCGATCCCTACGCCAAAATCGCCATTCACTGACCGAAAGCTTCGCGTTCGGCGGGTTCGACCTCTTCGTTAAGGGGCGATATGCTGCGTGTGCACGCAGGGGAAGACGTATCCCGGCGCGCAAACCGGAGAATCCATGCCGCTCGACCCAGTGATTCAGGCGCTGTTCCAGCAGATGCCGCAATTCGCGACCTACCCGTTATGGGAGAAATCGCCGGAGCAGGCACGGCTGGAGTTCAAGGCGCTGTGCCAGATCGCCGATCCCAAAGAGGCGGCAATCGGCAAAATCGAGGATATCGCTGCGCCCGGGCCAACGGGGCCAATCCCGCTTCGCATCTACACACCGGTCGCGGCAGGCGGAGCCTCGCTTCCGGCAATCATCTATTTCCACGGCGGCGGCTTTGTGCTTGGCGATCTGAATTCCCACGATGGGCTTTGCCGGGCGCTGGCTAACGAAAGCGGCCATCGCGTGATCTCGGTCGATTACCGTCTGGCGCCGGAGCATCCGTTTCCCGCGGCCGTGGAAGATTGTTTCGCGGCTGCAAAATGGATCGAGGAAAACGCCCCGGATCTGGGCGTGGACCCGAACAGGCTTGCCGTGGCGGGCGATTCCGCGGGCGGCAATCTCGCCGCCGTGATCTGCCTGCTTGCCAGGGACAACAAGAACACACCCGCCCTCGATTTCCAGCTTTTGATCTATCCCGTGACGCGGCTGGAGCGGGGGC
>DATARE010000106.1:0-4850 GCA_036264295.1 Micropepsaceae bacterium
GACTGACGCAATTTGTCGAGCAGGAATTCGATCGCATCGATAGTGCCCATGGGCGCCAGGATCCGCCGCAGCACATACATTTTCGCGAGCGTGCCCTTGTCGACCAGAAGCTCGTCCTTGCGCGTGCCGGAGCGAAGAATATCGATGGCCGGGAAAACGCGCTTGTCGGCCACTTTGCGGTCCAGGATGATTTCGGAATTGCCCGTGCCTTTGAATTCTTCAAAGATCACTTCATCCATGCGCGAGCCGGTATCGATCAGCGCCGTCGCGATGATGGTAAGCGACCCACCTTCCTCGATATTGCGCGCGGCGCCGAAAAAGCGCTTGGGCCGCTGCAGCGCGTTGGCATCCACACCACCGGTCAGCGCCTTGCCCGATGACTGCACCACCGTATTATAGGCGCGGCCCAAACGTGTAATCGAATCGAGCAGGATCACCACGTCGCGCTTATGCTCGACCAGGCGTTTGGCCTTTTCGATCACCATTTCCGCGACCTGCACATGGCGCGTTGCCGGTTCGTCAAAGGTGGAGGAAATCACCTCACCCTTCACCGAACGCTGCATGTCGGTGACTTCTTCGGGCCGTTCATCGATCAACAGCACGATGAGATAGCAATCGGGATGATTGACCGCGAGTGCCCTGGCGATGTTCTGCAGGATAACGGTCTTGCCGGTGCGAGGCTGCGCGGTAATCAGCGCGCGCTGGCCCATGCCCAAAGGTGCAACAATGTCGATGACGCGCCCCGTTTTGTCCTTGATCGTGGGATCGTCCAATTCCAGCACGAAGCGCCGGGTCGGATAGAGCGGCGTCAGATTGTCGAAATGGACTTTGTGCTTGCCCGCTTCTGGATCCTCGAAATTGATCGTCGAAACCTTCAGCAGCGCGAAATAGCGCTCGCCATCCTTGGGGCTTCGGATTGGCCCCTCCACCGTATCGCCGGTGCGAAGGCCGAAGCGGCGGATTTGCGAGGGCGAAACGTAAATGTCGTCTGGCCCTGCGAGATAATTCGATTCCGGGCTGCGCAGAAAACCGAAACCATCGGTCAGGATTTCCAGAACGCCATCGCCGATGATCTCGACATTGCGCTCGGCCAGCTCCTTGAGGATCGCGAACATCATGTCCTGCTTGCGCATGGACGAGGCGTTCTCGATTTCCAGCTCCTCGGCGAATTCTAAAAGTTCATTGGGTTTTTTGGTCTTCAATTCCTGAAGTTTCATGGATTGAAGGCCGGCTTGGATAGTCATTTGACGCATACCTGAAAAAGAGTTTGGGGGCGTGGAGGTGGACGGCGGCCGGAAAATAGTCCCGCGGTGAACGCCGGGTTCACACGCTCAGTCGGGGGGTTTTTGCGCTAGCGCCGCCTTTGGTGACGGCAAACTCGTCTAAGCGCTCTGAAGAACACCGTGACTGTATAGAGATTTCCTGGGCTTGAAAATCCCCCCGGCGAATTTCTCTCGTCACGGCTTAAAATGGTTTCACCACAACCAGGATGACAATCGCGATCATCAGCACCGCCGGCACCTCGTTCCACACCGCATAGAACCGTTTGGAATGACGATTGCGGTCATTGGCGAAATCCTTACGCCAGCGCGAGAAGAGGCCGTGAACCGCCGAAAGCGCGACAACACAGGCCAATTTAACCATAAGCCAACCCTGCATGGGTCCGCCGACTTGCGGCGTAACGGCAAGGGTGAGCCCCAAAAGCCAAACCGCGATCATCGCAGGGTTCACGATAATGCGGAGCAAGCGCCGCTCCATGGTCTGAAACCGCACAGATTCCGCAGAACCGGGCGGGACATCGCAATGATAGAAATAAAGCCGTGGCAGATAGAGCATCCCGGCCATCCACGAGATCACGGCAATGATGTGGAACGCCTTGATCCAAGGATAAAACGGCGCCAGCCCTTCAACCATGGAGATGCCTGACGTTCTGACCGCACGTCGCGCCCGATGGGCACATCCGTCCCGGCACGCAGGAAACCGGCGTGCGGGATTTGAGGGATGCCAAGACAAGATTGGCAAGGCCGCCAATGAACGCTGCATGTGCGCGCACGGTGGGAACGCGGATGTAATCGGGAACGCCACTCTCCCTCGCTATATCTGCGCATTTGATGTCGAGCTCGAACAGCGTTTCGGAATGTTCGCAGACAAAGGCAATCGGAACGACGATGATTCCCTTGCCCTCCTGACCTGCCCTTCGGATCTCCGCGTCCGTCGCCGGACCGATCCATTCCAGTCTGCCAACCCGGCTCTGGTACGAAATCTGATGCGCCAAATCGGGCCGGCCGAGGCGTTCGACCACCGCCGCCACCGTTTGCTCGACCTGCCATTGATACGGGTCGCCACGATCGATCACGCGTTTGGGAAGTCCATGCGCGGAAAACAGCAGACGATACGCGATATCGGGTTTGGCACCTTGCAGCGCCTCGCGAAGCAGCGCGGCCGTTGCCGAGACAAACCCTTCATCCACCGGAAAGCAACACACTTCATGGGTGGGGATTTTGAGGTGTTGGCGCGCCGCTTCCCGGTGCCACTCGGCAAGCGAAGAGCGCGAGGTCGTGGTCGAATATTGGGGGTAAAGCGGCAGCAGGACCACGTAATCCGGATTCCACATTTTCATATGTGCCGCGGCCTCCTGTGTGAAAGGATGCCAATAGCGCATCGCCACAAAGGCTTTCGCCTCATGTCCCGCGCGGGCAAGCTCCGCTTCAAGCGCGCGGGCTTGCGCTTCGGTTTCCGCGAGAATCGGTGAGCGCCCTCCGATCTGCGCAAAGATCTGCCGCGACTCGAGTGCTCGCCGGTCCGCGATGAACCGCGCCAGCGGGTAACGTACAATTCCGGGAAGATCGATGATGGCACGGTCGGAAAACAGATTGCGCAGGAACGGCCGCACCGCATCGGCTCTGTCGGGCCCGCCCAGATTGAACAGCACGATGCCAAGCTTCACGCAGCGCCCCTTACGCGCGCGACCAATTGTGCCACATGATCGGTCGGCGTCTCCGGCAAAATTCCATGGCCCAGGTTGAAGATGAAAGGCGTTGCCCGCGTTTCCGCGAGAATATCGTCCACCGCGCGCCGCAAGGCATCGCCGCCGGCGATCAAGGCAATGGGATCAAGGTTGCCCTGCAGCGCAACCTTCGTGCCCATGCTCTTCACGGCCCAACGCATGGATGCGGCTGTATCGACGCTGATGGCATCGACACCGGTTTGTGCCGCGTAGGCTTCATAACCGGTCTGCGTTGCCGCGCGCGGAAAGCCGATGATCTTGGCTTCCGGAAAGACTTTGCGCACACCTGCCACAACCCGCTTGTTTGGGCGAACCACGAAATCCACAAATTCTCGCTCCGGCAAACCACCCGCCCAGGAATCGAAAATCTGCACCGCATCGGCGCCGGCTTCGATTTGCCGGATCAGATGCCACGCCACGACGTCGGCCAACATGTCGAGCAGCCTGCCAAACGCCACCGGATCGCGATAGGCTGCGAGTTTCGCCGCCCGCTGATCTGGCGAACCCTTGCCCTCCATCATATAGGCCGCCAGCGTCCACGGCGCCCCGGCAAACCCTATCAGCGCCTTTTCCCTAGCAAGGCCGGCGCGTGTGCCCCGCATTGCGGCATAGACGGGAGCTAGACGTTCCTGCCAAACGGTCTCGTCGCGCTCCAACCACTCCACGCCTACAAACGCGTCCAGCACGGGTCCAAGACCGTCCTCGAACCGCACGCCCTGACCCAGAGCATGGGGCACCACCAAAATATCGGAGAACAGAATCCCGGCGTCAAAATCGAATCGCCGGATCGGCTGCAACGTCACCTCGACCGCCAATTCCGGCGTCATGCACATCGTCCAGAAGGAGCCAGCCTTCTTCCGCGTTGCCTGGTATTCCGGCAGATAGCGCCCGGCCTGCCGCATCAGCCAAATTGGTGCAGGATGCACAGGCTTATGAGCCAAAACCGAAAGCAAAGAGGACTTGCGTTGTGCGTCTTCCATGTCCCTATTCAATTCTAGATTCTTGTAATGATGATGGTGTTGTGGCGGTAAACTGTGGAGAATTCGGGCGAGAACTGGCCCAATTACGCTTTACTGCATGGATTCTGCAAGGCCAGCTCAATGACCAGCGCTGGGGATAAGACGGGGATTCGTACACGTCTGTGTGGGGTACTTGCCAAACGCGTGAGGTCTTGTGGGTGGTTTTGGGATGAATCATGGCCGGTGATTATCATTTACACCTGATTTCCGATGCGACAGGCGAAACGCTCAACACCGTCGCGAAGGCAGTCTGTGCACAGTTTGAAGGGATCACCGCCCGCGAACATATTTATTCGCTGGTGCGCAGCGAGCGGCAACTTCGCCGCGCCATAGAGCATATCGTTGCCAATCCAGGCATTGTCTTTTTTACCTTGGTCAACCCCACTTTGCGCCAGACGTTGGAAGCCGAATGCGCCAAATTGAAGGTGCCCTGCATCTCGATTCTGGATCGAGCGGTCGAGTCTATGGGCAAATTCCTGGGCGTGAAGGAAACCCGCCGGCCAGGCGGCCAGCACGAGATGGATTCGAAATATCTCGAGCGTGTCGAAGCGCTGAATTTCGCCATCCAGCACGACGATGGACAAAACCTGCAGCACCTTTCTAGCGCCGATGTCATTCTCGTCGGGGTCAGCCGCAGCTCCAAAACGCCAACCTGCATCTACCTGGCCATCCGTGGCGTGCTTGCGGGCAACGTGCCAATCGTTCCAGGTGTCGACCTGCCGGAGGATTTGTTCACGTTGAAGAGACCACTTTACGTGGGTCTCTGGCTCTCGCCCGAACGGCTCTTGCAAATCCGGCGCAACCGGCTCTCCACAATGGGCGAA
>DATARE010000456.1:0-3181 GCA_036264295.1 Micropepsaceae bacterium
CGGCGCGAATTTGGACCGGCTGTTGAAGCATCATGGCCATATGGTCATTGCCATGCGCGATGCCGCCGAAGGTCTGGTGAAGGCCGTTGCCGAAGGCGTCGAAAAATCCCGTACCGGCTCCGCGCCTTATGCGCGGGTCCCCAAGATGAAACGCGCAGCGGCCGGCGCCATTGCCTACAACAAGGTTGTCTAAGGCGCGGCCTCACGCGGTCAGACAAATTTCGACACGATCTGCAGCACGCCCGTCAGCGTGTCGAGCATGCTCGCCACACCGGCGGCGGTGGCTTGAATGGATTGCAGCGCGTCCTGCAAATTCTTCAGCGGCGTGACCAGCGATTTCGCCGCCTGCGAATCGATGTGATAGGCCTTCGACAGATCCTGAATCTGGATCGCCATCAATCGTTGCAGCTCGCCATTCGCGGCGTTGAAGGCATTGAGCGCGCGCTGCTGCTGTCCCTGGCTCAAAGTGGGATCGGAAATCGCCGCGTCCAATTGCTTGCATAATTGTTGCAGCTTCGCGCGCGCGGCTTCGAAACTGGCCGGTGAATCGTCTTGTGCCATCTGCTCTCTCCGGTTTCGTTAGGACGGGCGCTTTCAATGTCTGGCCGTTGCCGCATTGACGGCCGCTTCGGCTCTGAGCGTGAACGCCGTGAACGATTGGATTTTTTCGAAGGTGCTGGGATCGGCGGGCGTCAACAGCGCCGCATGGGCGGTGACCATTTCCGCCAGCGCCGTTTGCACTTCGGCCAAGGCATCGTCGGCCTGATTGGCTTCATCGACGTTCTGCTCGTAGACCTTCTCCGCATATTCGATCAGCTCGAGATTGCCCACCGCAGGCTCGCGCCGCATCCGTTCGATGAGAACGGCGAGATTCCTGTCGATCCTTTGCATCTTCAGCTGAATGATGCCGCGCAATCCGCTGCCGGCATTGGCGCCCTCGCCCGGGCTGCCGATGACGGCGTTCAGATATTTCGTCAGGTTGACGATGGTGGGGTGATTGGCGGCGATCACCCTGGGGATTTCCGCATTGATGCGTTCCTGCACCAGGAAATCGCCGAGCGCGCCGATCGCCCGCGCGCCCTGATCGATATCCGCGCCCGAAAGCCCGTTGATCCGTCCGGATGTCGTGGCGGACAGCTGCGTCGAGAGCCCTTTCAAGCTCGCACCCACGCTGTTGGTCGATGTGCTGATCAGCATCGCCGTTTCGGGCGAGGTGAGGCTTGTGAGCGTTTTCGCATAGGCGTTGATGCCGCGCAGCACGCGGTAGAAATTTTCCAGCAGCGCGGGCGTCAGAATCGGATTGTCGGGCGCCAATGTCATGATCGGCGGACAGTCCGCCGCCCGGCACGACAAGGCGGCCAGCAGCACGGCGCGGTTTTCCTTGGCCTCCACATCCTGGGCGGCCTGGAATGCCGCGCTCGTCGAGGCGGTGATCGAACCGAGCGCCGTGCCGAATTTGGTTACGGCATCGGGTGGCGGCGGGGTCGCGCAGGCGCACACCAGCAGGAGACTCGCGAGCGCCACAGCCCGGCGTAGGAATCGGATTGCGTCCATTGGCCTCCCCCGGCAGATGAATTTCGGCAATTTGCCCGCCATGCTTTGGACAGCATGAAAGCACTTCGCGGAGCCTTTGTGGGGAAAAACCGTGGGTGCGGCGGGCGCGTTGGCCCAGCGCGCATCGGACGCGCGCGATCAGGGCGCGGGCGTGTTTCTTCAGCGCACGGATTTTCCCCGCCCGGCTCCCCGGTTTGGCCGCGTTGCGATTGCCAAGCGGGGCGCCTCTGCTCAATCTTGCGATTCCGGTCTTGGCGCCACACCAGGAATTGTTTTGCCGGAAATTCGGGGGGTGGGGGTGGGGCCCTCGGGCGGGCTCCGCTCCACGACGATGCGGTGGGTGAAATCGGGGGTCTTCTTCAGCGCCGCCGCGACGGCAAGGCTTGTCTTCACCAGGCGTGCGGCGACATTCATCGCCTCACGGCGGGTCTCGCTCCCATATGTCCGATCATGGGCGATTTCGAAACAGGTGCGGACGCCCTCGCGGCATTCGTCGAGCCGTTCGGCAAGCACGGCATCGGGATCGGCCGCGGCCGCGGATTTGGGTTTCGACATCGCTGCGCTCCATGTTGCGCGACGATTTTACCCCAGCTCCAAGGACCGACGGGCGATAGGGCGCTTAAATTTGCGGGAAGCGGAGGCCGACGCCGGTTCATTCCCGGCCATGGGAGCTTTGACGCGAAGCTGAAAAAGACTCGCCGAGCTAAACTCCCAATGCTCCCAGCACAAAAGGTAGATCGGTGCATCGGATATTGGCGAACAGCATTGGCTCACGCGTATTGGCGCGCTTCGGGTTTATTCCCTGGATGCAGGTAATTGACGCTGGCGGGGTCGGATATCATCATCGCCAGCCGCCCGATTCCCCGTCCCAACCACCATGATCCGGCTCCAGCCACTTTCCAAGCTCATGCAAGAGCTTAATCAGACGGATGAGTGCGAAGATTTGGAGGCGAAACGGAGCGAGGAGGTAGGCAAGTCAACCCTCGAATCCATATGCTCACTTAGCAACGAGCCCGATCTTGGTGGCGGCACTATTCTTTTGGGCGTCGAAAAGGAAGCCGCGCTGTTCACGATCTACAAGGTTACTGGGGTTCGAGACCCAGAGAGGATCGCCTCGGATATCTCGTCGGCTTGTGCAAGCCAATTCAACCAGCCGGTCCGAGTTGACGTGCGTCCAGAGCAATTTGAAGGCAAGACCGTCCTAAAGGTTGATGTGCCAGAACTGCCCAAAACGCAGAAGCCGCTCTATTTCAAAGCGACTGGCCTTCCGAGGGGGGCCTATAGACGGATTGGCCCAACCGATGTCCGTTGCACCGATGAAGATCTGCTCACATTCTATCACGGCAAAGTAACGGACGTATTCGATGCACGGATCATAAACGATGCCGGGTGGGACGATATCGATCCTGAAGCCATTGACGCCTATCGCAAGGCGCGGGGTGAGGCCAACCCCCATGCGGAGGAGCTTCGGTGGTCAGATCAGGACATGCTTCATAGCCTGGGCGCTATAAACCGCATAGAGGGCAAGCAGTGTATTACTGCAACGGGCATCCTAATGTTCGGAAAAGCTATGGCCTTGCGAAGGCTTTTCCCGACACTGAGAGTAGATTACATCCGAATTCCCACC
>DATARE010000145.1:0-39824 GCA_036264295.1 Micropepsaceae bacterium
CGCATATGTCCGGGCGCCTGCCGGACGGCAGCGTCACGACGGTCGAGATCACGCCGCAAGGTTCGGCGGCGGCCAATCCGGGTTTCGACGTGACACCCGCGCGGCTCGTCACCGGATTCGTCACGGAGCGCGGCGTTTGCGCGGCCAATGAAGCCGGCTTGCGTTCCTTGTTCCCTGAAAGTGCCGCGGCGAAACCTTGACGCCCCGTAATGTCTGGCGTCCTGGTACACGCGACGCATTCGCAAGAAGCGTTGTGACTATGCGCGGACTGTGGTGATTCAAAATTGGAATGCGCAAAACTGCGTGCTAAGCATCCAGCAACGATGCGCGTCCGCCGGATTCATGTGAGGGGATTCATGTCACGGCACGTCCAGCTTTTCGGGCTGCTTGCATGGTGCGTTGGCGCCGGCGTGCTTTGCGCCGATCCGGCAATCGCTGCGGCTCCCGATGGCGCGCGCCCCGATCCTTCGCAGACGACCTTCGTCGATTTGACGGCGCCCGCGACGCAAGCCCCCGCGACCTCCCGCGCCTATGTTCCCGACAGCGTGCCGAGCACGGCGTATATCGATCTCACCAAAGGCGATACACCGGGTGCGATGCCGGAACGCAGCGTCGCCAGCGCCAGCTACACCCCGCGCACACGCCACATCGATCTTTCCAACGGCGCCTCACCGCCGCCCTTGGATGACATGGAAGAGCCGCCTCCTCCGCCACAGCCTATCGACACGATCACCATCACGGCCGACCGGCTCGCCGATCCGTTCGAAGATACCAATCGCGGCCGTTTCCGCACCCATGTCGGTCTGCATCGTTATGTGATCGATCCCATCGAGCGGGCCTACATTTTCGTCGCTCCCGTGCCTGTGCGTGAAGGGCTGCACAATTTCCTGACCAATCTCGAAACCCCGTCCGTGCTTTTCAACGATCTGTTCCAAGGCGATCTTGATCGCGCGGGCAATACGATGTCGCGGTTCGTCGTCAACAGCACCATCGGTATCGGCGGCATTTTCGATTTCGCGGCCAGGGCGGGATTGGCCTATCGCGACGATGATTTCGGCGCCACTTTGGCCACTTACGGGGTCGGCGATTATCCTTATTTGCTGGTGCCCCTGATCGGGCCGAGCAATCCGCGCGATCTCGGCGGCAAGGTGGTCGATTTCGTGATGGATCCGTTGCATTTCGTGACACTGCCCGGCGGAATAATCACGTCCATCGGCCATACGGGCTTGCACCAGCTCGACAAGAGATCGGTGGATGTGGGCGAGTTGGACATGCTCGCCAAGACGTCTCCGGATGCCTATGCGGAAGAACGGGCCAAATCCCGCGCCGAACGCAATACCGAAATCCACGGCGCCGAGCCGCCGCAGCATTAGCGGCAATCACGCCGGAGACGCTCCCCGCGCTTTGAAGTGCAGGCGGGACCGATTAGCATCGGCGCGATACGGCGAGACGATGAATCCAGCATGAGATTTCCGCGGCGGGGTTTCCTTTTATTGGCGCTTCTGGCAATGGCGTTGCCGGCGTGGGGTCAGACACCTGTGCCGGTTGCGAGTCCCGCCGCCGGCAATCCACCGGACTTTTCCGGGGTGTGGCATCGCTGGCTGCGCCCCGGCCTTGGACCGTCTCTCTCCGGCCCGGGACCCGTGACCAACCGGTCGCGGGTTAATGGGGTCAGCAATTACAATCAGCTTGTTGGCGACGACACCAATCCCATTTTGAACCGCCAAGCCGCGGAAACTGTGAAGAGGCATGGCGATCTTTCGCTCAGTGGCGCGGGCTATCCGACCCCAAGCAATCAGTGCTGGCCCAGCGGCGTGCCCTATGTCTTCTGGAATTTCGGCATGCAGATGCTGCAGACGCCGGACGAGATCACGATTCTCTATCTTCACGATCACGAGGTCCGCCGTGTCCGCATGAACCAACCGCATCCGGGGAATGTGACGCCCTCATGGTACGGGGATTCGGTCGGCCATTACGAAGGCGACATGCTCGTCATCGACACGGTGGGCGTGAAGATCGGGCCCTATTCCATGCTCGACATGTACGGCACCCCGTTCAGCAAGGATTTGCACGTGGTGGAGCGCTATCGGCTCCTGACCTATGAAGCGGCCAGGGACACGATCGAGCGCGAGGCCAAAATCAATGCCCGCTACCCGCGCGGGCTGAATGCCGTGGATTTCGATCCCAATTACAAGGGCAAGCACCTTCAGGTGGAGATCACCGTCGAAGATAGAGGTGTATTCACCATGCCCTGGTCCGCCACCGTGACCTATGGGCGACCTATCGGCGAATGGGTGGAGCATGTGTGCGCCGAGAACACCCATGAATATTACAATGGCAGCAATTCGTTCGTGCCGACCGCGGACAAACCGGATTTCTGAAATCGGCAAGGCGAACGCCGCCCGCTCAATTCCCCTCTTGCACTTTTCGTCATCGCCCGCTTTATGCGGGTCGCGACGCCATAGGACAGGGTCATGAAATCGCGCTGGTCCGATACCGAAGCCCAATCCACCATCGCCCGCTATGGCGAGAAAGGCATCGCGCCCGATTTGGCGCTGCGCGTCTACACCACCCGCCTTTTGGGGGGTGATCCCGCGCTCGTGCTGCATGGCGGCGGCAATACGTCCGTCAAGACGATGGCCAAGGATTTGCTCGGCGACGCGGTTGAAGTGATCTGCGTGAAGGGCTCAGGCTGGGACATGGGCGATATCGAGCCGCCCGGCCTTCCTGCGGTGAAGCTCGCGCCGTTGCGCCGCCTGCGCGCGCTGGATCATTTGTCCGATGAGGACATGGTCAATTACCAGCGTATCCATCTGCTGGACGCGGCGGCGCCTAATCCGTCGGTCGAGACGCTGCTGCACGCGTTCCTGCCGCACAAATTCGTCGATCACACCCATTCCACCGCGGTGCTGGCGCTGACCGATCAACCCGAAGGCGAAAGAATCGCCCGCGAGAGCTTCGGCGAATCCATGGCCTATGTGCCCTATACGATCCCGGGTTTCGCGCTCGCCAAAAGCGTCGCCGAAATCTACGACGCCAATCCGGCGGTGCAGGGATTGATCCTGCTGCGCCATGGCATTTTCACTTTCGCGCAGGATGCACGTGCGGCCTATGAGCTGATGATCGAAATGGTCAGCCGGGCGGAAGCCCGGCTCGCCCGCGGCACCAAGACGATGGCGCAGGTGCAATTGCCTGCCGCGCTGGCCTGCGTGGCGGAGATCGCACCGATTCTGCGCGGTGCGCTTGCCCTGGAAAATTCCCCGCGCGAAGGCACCGCCAAGCGCCAGATCCTTTGCTTCCGCTCGAATGAGAAAATCCTCGCCTATGTGAACGGGGCCGACCTCGCCCGTTACAGCCAGATCGGCGTGGCGACGCCCGATCACACCATCCGCACCAAGAATTGGCCGCTGCTTGTGCCTGCGCCGGAAGCGGGCAGGTTGGACGCCTGGGCCGCATCGGTGCGCGAAGCCGTGGATGGGTTCGTGGCGCGCTATCATGCTTATTTTGCGCGCAACAATGCGCGGGTGAACGGCGTCAAGAAAGAGCTCGATCCCTATCCCCGTGTTGTTCTGGTGCCGGGAATGGGGCTGTTCGGTCTTGGCGCCTCGGCAAAAGATGCGGCCATTGCCGCCGACATCGCGGAAAACACGGTGGAAGTGATCGGCGGCGCGGAAGCCACCAGCTTTTACCGTTCGATTTCCGAAGAAGATCAGTTCGATGTCGAATATTGGTCGTTGGAACAGGCCAAGCTGGGTAAGGCCGCGGAGAAACCCTTTGCGCGCCAAATCGCCATCGTCACCGGCGGCGGCTCGGGTATCGGGGCCGCCACGGCCAAAGCCTTTGCCAAACAGGGCGCGGAAGTCGCGGTGCTGGACCGCGATGGAGACGCCGCCAAGAAGATCGCCAAACAGATCGGCGGGGCGGCGCTGGGGCTCGCCTGCGATGTCACCGATGCCGATGCCGTCCGCCGCGCGTTCGATGCGGTGGCCGAAAAATTCGGCGGTGTCGATATTGTCGTCTCCAATGCGGGTGCGGCCTGGCAGGGGCGTATCGGCGAAGTGGACGAGGCGCTGTTGCGCAAATCCTTCGAGCTGAATTTCTTTGCCCATCAGAGTGTGGCGCAAAACGCGGTGCGCATCATGAAGGCGCAAGCCACCGGCGGCTGCCTCTTGTTCAACACCTCCAAGCAGGCGGTGAATCCCGGCAAAGATTTCGGTCCCTATGGCTTGCCCAAGGCGGCGACCCTGTTCCTGGTGAAGCAATATGCGCTGGACCATGGCAAGGATGGCATCCGGGCCAATGCCGTGAATGCCGACCGCATTCATACAGGATTGCTCACCGGCGAAATGGTGACGGCACGGGCCAAGGCGCGCGGGCTTTCGGAAGCCGATTATATGAGCGGCAATCTTCTGGGCCGCGAAGTCACCGCCGAAGACGTGGCCGAAGCCTTTCTGTTCCTCGCCTTGGCTAAGAAGACCACGGCCGCCATCGTCACCGTGGACGGCGGCAATATCGAAGCTTCCTTGCGATAAGTCCGAGACGAATTATGGAACACGAGCACGAGATCGAGATCGAACATCACACGATCCCTACCAACAGGCGTATCGGCATTGTCATTGCGGTCATGGCCACCGTGCTCGCCTTCACCGAAATGGCGGCGCGCAACGCCGACACCGATATCGTGCGCGAATCCGTGGAAGCGGCGGATACTTGGGCGTTCTTCCAGGCGAAAAGCATTCGCGCGGCCATGTATCGGGCCGATGCGCGCGGCTTGCAGGTGCAGGCGGCTGGGAAGGCCGAAGCCGATGCGGCGCAAATCTCGAAAACCGTTTCGGATTGGGAAGCCGCCGCCGCCCACGAGGATTCCGATCCGGTTGCCAAGGACGGCCGCAAGGAGCTTGCAGCCAAAGCGCAGGCCATCGAAAAACATCGCGACGAACGCGCCGCAGCAAAGGAAACCTATGAATTCGCCAGCGGCGCGCTGGAGCTGGGCATATTGCTCGCGTCTTCGGCGATCGTGACCGGCCTGACGCCGCTCGCCTTCATCGGCGGTGCCTTCGGGATCATCGGCAGTGGCTTGGGTCTGCTGGGTTGGGTCGCGCCCCAGATGGTCGGGGGATGAGCGTTATGATTTCGGTTTGCGCGCGATCAGCACACGGTTGACGAAGGTGTAAACCAACGTGCCGTCTTGCGTGCGCGCTTCATTGTGGCCTTCCAGCAAACCGAACGAAGGCAGCGACGGCCAATCCAATTTGGCGGTATTCTCGTTGGTGTAGGTGAGCGTCATGCCCGGCCGCACCGGTTTCAGCCAGCGTATGTCGCGCACGCCCGGCGAGACATAATTCGCCTGGGTCAGTTCTTCGCCTGCGGCAACGCGCGCGCGTCTGTGAGCAATCATCAGCTTCATCCATACGACAGCCGTGTGCCAGCCGCTGGCGATCAGCCCGCCATAGGGCGAGCGCGCCGCGGCGTCATGATCCAGATGAAAGGGCTGCGGATCGTATTTCTTCGCAAAGGCGATGATGTTTTCTTCCGTAAACGTGTAGGAACCCAGCGTCACCTTGTCGCCCAGCGGCACATCCTCGAACCACATCAGTCTTCTCCGTAGTCTTATCCTTCGACAGGCTCAGGATGAGGTCTTAGGTAACACCCTCATGCTGAGCTTGCCGAAGCACGGCCGAACATCACCGAGCAGACGAAGAACATCACCGGTTCGCGCCGTCCATCCGGCTTCTCGCGCCGCATCGTGAAGCGAAAGCGCACAAAGCCGCGGCCGGGATTGGACGAGGGGCGCGTGTCGAGAACTTCACCGTCCAATATCACCGTCTCGCCGGCGCGCACCGGCTTGCGCCACTGCACCTCATCCACGCCCGGGGCGCCGAGACTGGTGGCGCGAATGAAAAGCCCGTCCACCATCATGCGCATCGCCACCGCGCAGAGATGCCAACCGCTCGCCGCCAACCCGCCGAGCAGATCCTTGGCGGCGTTCGGATTGGTGTGCTGCGGTTGGGGATCGAATTCGCTGGCGAACTCGATGATCTCTTCCGCGCTCAGCAGGTGCGTGCCGAGGTCGTAGACCTGCCCGGCGCGAAAATCCTCGAAATGGAGAAGCTTCGTCATATTTCACCTCCCCCAATGTGGGGAGGTCGCGCGCGCTTAGGCGCGCGCGGGTGGGGGGAATGGATGGATCCCCTCACCCGGCGCGCCAATGGCGCGCTTGATGCGCGCGGCGCGCCGCCCTCTCCCTCAAGGGGAGAGGGTTTACGCATTGACGCGGAAATGCACCACATCGCCGTCCTGCACCACATAATCCTTGCCTTCCAGGCGAAACTTGCCGGCTTCGCGAGCGCCCGCTTCGCCACCGAACGCAACATAATCTTCATATTTGATGACTTCGGCGCGGATGAACGCCTTCTCGAAATCGGTATGGATCACGGCAGCAGCTTGCGGCGCGCGGGCGCCTTTTTGCACGGTCCAGGCGCGCGCTTCCTTGGGGCCGGCGGTCAGGAAGGTGATCAGACCCAGAAGATCGTAGCCCGTGCGGATCAGCCGGTTTAGGCCGGGCTCTTCCAATCCCAAGCTGGCGAGATAGTCGGCGCGGTCTTCCGCCGGCAATTGCGCCAACTCCTCCTCGATTCGCGCGGAAATCACGATTGCGGCTGCGCCCTGGCGTTTGGCTGCGTCCAGCATGCGCGCGCTTTGCGCGTTGCCGGTGGCAGCCGAAGCTTCGTCGACATTGCAGACATAGAGCACCGGCTTTTCGGTCAGAAGCGCCAGCCGCCGATAGGGCTCGCGTTCCTCCGGCGTCAGTTCGGCGGCCCGCGCCGGACGGCCTTCGCGCAGCAGCGTGATCGCCTTCATCATCAGCGAATAGGTCAGGACGGATTCCTTGTCGCCGGTCTTGGCGCGCTTTTCGATGGGCACCACACGCCGTTCGAGACTTTCAAGATCGGCCAACATCAATTCGGTTTCCACCGTCTCCGCATCGGCCACCGGATCGATGCGCCCCTCCACATGGGTTACATCATCGTCCGCAAAACAGCGCACGACATGCGCAACCGCATCCACTTCCCGGATGTTGGCAAGGAACTGGTTTCCCAACCCTTCTCCCTTGGAAGCGCCGCGCACCAGGCCGGCGATGTCCACGAAAGTGATACGGGTCGGAATGATCTGCGCCGATTTGGCGATCTTCGCCAGCATATCCAGCCGGGCATCGGGCACCGCCACATCGCCCACATTGGGTTCGATGGTGCAGAACGGATAATTGGCCGCCTGTGCCGCCGCCGTCTGAGTCAGCGCATTGAACAGCGTCGATTTGCCCACATTGGGCAAACCGACAATGCCGCATTTAAATCCCATCGGCGGGCTGGTCCTTCGTTTTGTCGGGCTTGGGTTTGGGCGGCTTCGGCGGCTTGGTCAGCAGCGCCACGCGGTTCATGAACCCGGCATCGTCGTCGGCCGCCAGATAGGGGGCTGCTTCCGCAACGGCATCGAGCAGCGGCACGAGCCACTCCCGGTCGGCCTTGGAAAAATCATGCAGCACATAAGACAGCACCGCAGGCGCGCCGGGATGGCCGATGCCGATGCGCATGCGCCGATAATCGGGGCCGAGGCTGGCGGTGATGGAACGCAAGCCGTTGTGGCCCGCATCGCCGCCGCCCGTCTTGGTGCGCAACTTGCCGGGCGCCAGATCGAGTTCGTCGTGGATCGCCACCAAATGCGACAAGGGCAGCTTCAGATAGCGCATCGCTTCGCCGACGGCGCGGCCGCTTTCGTTCATATAGGTCATCGGTTTCAGCAGAAGCGTTTTGCGTCCGCCCAATGCGCCTTCTGCCATTAGCCCGTGATAGCGCGGCCGCCAGGGCGAGAATTTGTGACGCGCGGCAATCGCGTCCACCGCCATGAACCCCACATTGTGGCGGTGGCGCGCATAGGATTCGCCGGGATTTCCGAGCCCGGCGATCAGAAGGGGCGTTTCGTTCATCGGAATAGAGAATACAGAAGCGGAAAATCAGAAGTGAAAAAAAGATCGGCGCGAGCGCCCTGATCCTTCCGATTTTCCGCGCCCGATTATTTCTTTTCCGGGGCCTTGCCCTTGGCAGCGGCCGCTGGCGCCGCAGCACCTGCCGCTGCACCGGCGGCGGGAGCCGCGCCTTCCGCACCTTCGGCCGGCGCTGCACCTTCCGCGGCGGCTGCCGCAACGGGCGCTTCTTCGGTGTAGGTGGTCGGCGGCGCGATGGTCGCAACCGTGAAGTCGCGTCCTTGGATCATCGGCCTGACGCCTTCAGGCAGCGCGAAGGCCGAGATATGCAGGCTGTCGCCGATGTCCAGCACGGACAGATCACCTTCGATGAATTCGGGAATGTTATCGACCGGGCAGAGCAGCGCCACCTCGTGCCGGACGATGTTCACCACGCCGCCCCGCTTGATGCCGGGTGAGCTTTCCTGGCCGCGGAAATGCACCGGAATGTCGAGGGAAATGGTTCCGCCCGGCGTCAGCCGCATGAAATCGACATGCACGGGACGGTCGGTGACGGGATCGAGTTGCACCGCGCGCGGAATGACCCGGGTCTTCTTGCCGCCGCTTTCCAGCATCACCAGCGTTTGCAGGAAGGAACCCGTGCTGTAGAGCCGGGTCAGCGTGCGCTCGTCGACCTGAACCGCTTCCGGTGAGGCCTCGCCGCCATAGACGACAGCCGGGATCCGGCCCGCTTTGCGAGTCTGGTAGGCGGCTCCTTTGCCGAGCTTGGCACGCGGTTCGACCGCCAGTTCCAATGTTTCGCGCATGGCGCAGATCCTTGAATTCGCTAGGGCTTGCTTGGAAAGCGCAGGCTTTTAGCCGAAGCAGGGAGCGAAGGCAACCGGTTGCCCCCGCAATCGCCAAAACGGTGCTAAGCTTAGGGTTTCCGGGAAAATAAGAGGGGTCCATCATGCCGATTATCAACTATTTGGCGGTTTTGGTTGCCGCTGTCGCAGGCTGGCTGGTAGGGGCGGTCTGGTACGGCGTCCTGGGTAAAGCCTGGATGGAAGCAGCCTGCATCACCCCGCCTGCCGGGGGGCGCCATATGCCTATCGTGCCGATGATCGTCTCTTTCATCGCGCTCTTGATCATGGCGCTGATGCTGGCCGGCATCCTAGGCCATATGGGACCGCCGAATGTCATGGCGGGGATTGTTGCCGGCATGCTGGTCTGGTTCGGGTTCGTTATCACCACCATCACCGTGGGCAATGCCTTCCAGGGCAAGAAGCCGATGTTGACCCTGATCGACGGCGGCCACTGGCTGGCCGTGCTGGTGGTGCAGGGAGTCGTGCTCGGACTCTTCGGGTGACCGGCACCGAACAATTCTTCGATTGGCTGGAGCACACCGATCTCAGCCTCTGGGTGCGCGGCGAATCCTTGCTGGCCTTTCCGCTGATCCTCACCGTCCATACCATCGGCATGGGCTTTCTGGCCGGCACGAACGCGGCAATCGGCTTTCGGCTGTTGGGTGTGGCGCGCCAGGTTCCGATCGCGGCGTTGGAAAAATTCTATCCCATCATCTGGATTGCACTGGCGGCCAATGCCGTATCCGGCGTGCTGCTGTTTATCGGCTACCCGTACAAGGCATTCACCAATCCGGTCTTCTATGTGAAGCTGTCTTTCCTCGCGCTCGGGATAATCCTTGTGCTGAAGGTCCGCAACGAGGTGTTGCGCCCGGCTCCTGCCCCATTCGTCAATGGTGGCGCGCTCAAGCATCGGGCCAAACGTCTCGCGGCTGCGTCCTTGTTCTGCTGGGCCGGCACAATCACAGCGGGGCGGTTGCTGGCCTACACTTTCACCTGGCTGCGCGTCGGTGTACCGGGCGGCTTTTGAAGAAGCTTTTCCGCTGCCGGCAATGTTTGATGCAAACCGCTCATTGCCGCCCAAGGATCTTGTTTCAGCCGTTGCAGACGTTTGGGAACGCTGTCGATGCCGAATGCGCGCGGATCGAGTTTTTCGGACAATTCGTCCCAAGAGAGCGGCGTCGCCACCGGCGCCCCTTCACGCGCCCGGGTGGAGTAGGGCGCAATCGCGGTGGAGGTCGGATCGTTGCGCAGATAATCGATGAAGATGCGGCCGCGGCGCTCGGCGATGGAAATGCGCGTCAAATAATGCTGCGGCTCGTGCGCGGCCATTGCATCACCGACCGCCTTGGCGAAGCTTTTGACATCGGCCCATGAATAACGCCGCGCGATCGGCACGACGAGGTGCAGGCCCTTGCCGCCGGTCGTTTTGACGAAACTCATCAAGCCGATTGTCTCGAGAAACGCGCGCAATGCGCGTGCAGCCTTCACCACATCGGCAAAGGCAAGGCCGGCCCCGGGGTCCAGATCGAAGATCATCCGATCCGGGCGCTCCGGTTTGTCGATGCGCGATCCCCAGGGGTGCATTTCCAGCACGCCCATTTGGACCAATGCGATCAGTCCCGCTTTGTCGCTGAAGTACAGATAGGCGCCGGATTCCTCGAACCCGGAAATCTGCACTTCGTGGATCTGCGGCGGAATGCCGGAACCGGCGTGGCGCTGAAAGAAGCATTTCTTCGCCCGCCCCATCGGGCAGCGCACCAGACTGATCGGCCGGCCGGCGGCATGGGGTAGAATCCAATCGGCGACGGCGTCGAAATATTCCGCGAGCGCGCGCTTGGTGATGGCCTGCTCCGGATAGAGCACCTTGTCTGGATGGGTCAGACGCACGCCCGCGATATCGATGTCGTCCATCATCGCGCCAATACGCCGGAGATCAGTTTTGTTGGCGCAGGCTCGCGCCGCAATTGCTCGAACGTGCACTGGCGGGGCGCCTTGTCCGGCCGCCAGCGCAGGAATTTGGTGCCGTGGCGGAAACGGTCTTCACTGATGTGGTCGTAGCGCACTTCGGCCACCAGTCTGGGCGCCAGCGGTTCCCATGCGCCGGATCGTTCCGTACTCCAGCGCGACGGACCACCGGGCGCCTTGCCCGTGAAGCCCGGCGCTTTGCGCAATGCCTCCAACTGCTTCGTCAATTTGGCGCGATCCATAGCCGCGAAACCGGAGGTGAATCCCACATGGTCCAGCGCGCCGCGATCATTATAGAGGCCGAGCAGTAGCGAACCCACGCGATGTTCTTTCTCCGCATAACGGAAGCCGCCGACCACGCAATCGGCGGTCCGCAGGCATTTCACTTTGAGCATCGCGCGTTCGCCAGCCTGGTAGGGCGCATCCAGACGCTTGGCAATCACGCCATCCAGCGACCCGCCGGCATTGGCGAGCCATTTTTTTGCCTCGGACAGGAATGGCGTATAGGGCGACAGCCGCAGTGCTGCGTGACCGTCGAGCTTCACGAACATATCTTCCAAGGCGCGGCGTCTTTCGCTCAGCGGCGCATCGAGCAGGCTTTTGTTCCGTGGTGTCAGGAGCGCGTCGAACAAGATCAGGATGGCCGGCGTTTCCGCAGCGAGCTTCCGCACGCGGCTCTCGGCGGGATGAAGGCGCAATTGCAGGGCCTCGAAAGACAGTGAATTCTCAACCGGAATGGCAAGTTCGCCATCGAGCACGAAGCGTTTGATGGGTGTCGCCAGCAGTGCCGCTGCCATATCCGGGAAATAGCGGGTCAGCGTCTTTCCGGATTTGGCGCGCAATTCGATCATGTTGCCGTCGCGAAAGGCGAGGCAGCGGAAGCCGTCCCATTTTGGCTCGAACTGCCAGCCGGACTCGGTGGGCAATGCATCCACCTGCCGCGCCTCCATCGGCAGCGTGTCGAGCGGAATGGCAAGGTGGAACGGCATCGCTCATGGGAACGCGGGCTCTTAAGGGCTGTTCCCGTGGTTCTCGTCATTGGCGGGTCAGGGATTAAAGCGCCGGCTGAGAAAAGGCGATCCCGTCAGCCCGAACCGCCAATGCAGGTCGACCCCGCGGGTAATCCCGATCCGCTGTCCGGCGATGATTTGGGGTGCCGATTTGCGGGGCAGCAAGGCGAAAGGCGGCACATCGAGCGGCTTGCCATCCAGCGCCTTGGTGATTCCAAGCGCTTGCGTCAAACGCCCCGGACCGGCGCACAGTTGAGTCAGCTTGAAATCGCCGCGTCGCGCGACCATCGCTGCTGCGCCGTGTGTCGGTTCGAGCGCCCGAATAAGCACCGCACTTCCCGTGGGCTCTGTGCCGCAGACGAAATTCAGGCACCAATGTATTCCATACGAGCGATAGACATAGGCGTGGCCCGCGGGACCGAACATGGATTCGTTGCGCGGCGTGCGGCGGCCCTCATAACAATGCGAGGCGGGATCGGTGTGATCGTAGGCTTCGACTTCGACGATGATGCCACCCACCCCATCCACGAGCAACGTGACGCCGATAAGATCGCGCGCGACGGTCAGTGCATCGCGCCGGAAAAAGCGGCGATCCAGGCGAGCCGACGCAACATTTGCCGCGCGCCGCGCGGTCACAGCAATTGGATCGGATGGCTGCGGATGACGATGGTTTCCTGCCGCAAGCGCCCTTCCAAGGTTTTGCGATAGCGGGACCACCAGGCTGAATTGATTTCCGGCGTCATGATCTCAAAAACGGCGATATCCTCACGTGTGGCGTCGCGGCCGGGCGGGCTCCATAGACCTTCGGCCGGTGCACGCATATAGGCAGTCAACCCGCCAAATTGTGCCACCAATTCGTCGCGGATGGCATGAAAAACTTCGACCGGAAACGGCTTGCCGTCATTGTCGTAGAGCGGCAACAGAATCTGGGTCAGGTGCATGCCGCTGTCAGGAGGACGCAGCCACGCGGGTCAGCAGATTCGCCATATCGTCGGCATGCTCTTCCTCGACCTTGAGGATGTCCTCCATGAGCTTGCGGCTTGTCGGATCATCGTTTCCAAGCCAGCGGACGATCTCCGAATAGGAATCGATGGCAATGCGTTCGGCCACCAGATCTTCGCGGATCATCGACACGAGATCCGTGCCCGGGACGTATTCGGAGTGGCTTCGGCTGGTCAGGCCCTCGGGATTGAAATTCGGCTCTCCGCCCAGTTGGGTGATGCGTTCGGCAAGCCAATCGGCATGCTGCTGTTCTTCATTGGCATGTTGCAGGAATTCCGATTTCACGGCCTCGGAATTGATCCCTACGGCCATGTAATGGTGCCGCTTGTAGCGCAGCACGCAGACGAGCTCGGTTGCCAAGGCCTCGTTGAGAACATCGATCACCCGTTTGCGATCCGCTTTGTAATTGTCGGTGACCGGTCCGTTTTCAATATGGGTGCGCGCTCTCGCACGAATGGTCTTTATGTCGGTTAGAAATTCGCTCATTGCTGACCTCATTGACTAAAGAAATCGCCGCGTGAAGCCCACCCGCAAACATGATCCTACCCGGGCGTAGGGCTGTCTACAGAAATCACCGAATATGATCCGCCAGAGAGAACGTCCGGCGTGGAACTTCAGGCAGCAAACCGCCCCAGCCGAAACGCACTAAGATCGAAACGGCTCCGCCCTTTCGTCGCGATTTCTGCCAGCGCTTCGCCAATGGCGGCGGAATGTTTGAAGCCGTGGCCGGAACAAGGCGAGGCCAGGATGATCCGCTCGCTCTCTGGGTGCGTGTCGATCACGAAACCTGCATCGGGTGTAACGGTGTAAAGACATGTCACGGCTTTGACGCATTCGCGGCGGAGATCCGGCAGATAGGGCGCGACATAGGTTTCGTGCATCGCGGAGATTTCCGCCTCCGACACCTCGCGATTCACAGTTTGCGGCGTGGTGGTGTGCTCATATTGCTGGGTCGCCACTTTCACCCCGCCGCGTGCGCCGTCGAGCGCCGGAAAGCCGTAGATTGCCTGTTCCGGGCCCT
This sequence comes from Micropepsaceae bacterium, assembly GCA_036264295.1. Taxonomy (GTDB): domain Bacteria; phylum Pseudomonadota; class Alphaproteobacteria; order Micropepsales; family Micropepsaceae; genus CAIYRG01. The sequence goes on from DATARE010000145.1 coordinate 13,825, forward strand.
GAAGCTCCCAAATGAAGACTGGGCAGCGGGTGGGTTCGAACGGTTCGATCGGACCGGCAACATCGAACCAGAGCAGCACCTGCCGCAGGATCTTGAAGATTTGCGCGTAATTGGCGGCCATCAGTTCCGGCAGCCATGGACCCGCGGTTATGACGAGCTTCTCGGCTTTATAGGTGCTGCGCGTGGTCGTGACGGTAACGTCGTCAACCGATGGTTCGAAATGCAGCACCTTTTCGCCGGTCTGGAGCGTGGCGCCGTGTTTCTGCGCGAGCGCCAATTGTGCGCGCACGCAATTTTCCGGGCGCAGGAATCCGGCGGTGCTTTCGAAATAGCCGATCTCGCCGTCGCGGACGCGAAATTGCGGAAACCGCCTTCGAAGATCGGCGGTGTCCAACAGCTCATGTGCGATGCCGTGGGCTTTGGCCGCGGCCACCGTGTTGGCGAAAAAATTGTCGACATGCAGCATGGCGGTGCGGTCGCCGCTGGAGATGATGAGCCCACCCGTCTGGGTCAGCAGGTCCGCGCCCGTTTCTTTTTCGATCTCCCGCCAGATCTCATGCGAGCGCAGGGCCAGCGGCGTGTACTGGGCGCCTTCGCCGATGGCGAGGCGGGTGATGCGGCTGTCCCCATGGGACGACCCATAGGTGTGGGGCGGGGCGAATTGGTCCAAGCCCAGCACTTTTGCCCCGCGTTTGGCCAGCTGATAGGCCGCGGCGCTGCCCATGGCGCCGAGCCCCAGGATCACGATTTCGTATTTGTCCATGGGCGGTTGTAACCTGCTCCTTCCCGAGGCAATCTCCGGCAACTTTAGCTTTGGGCAGCCATGACGACACAGGAAATTCTACGGTTTGAGGCCCGTCCCACCGGCGCGGCACTGGGGGCGGAAATCATCGGCGCCGATTTGCGCCATGTGGACGATGCGCTATTCGCCGCCATTCACCGCGCCTGGGTACAGCATCTGGTGTTGTTGTTCCGCGGCCAGAACTTGTCCGACGAGGATTTGATCAGGTTCAGCCGCCGCTTTGGCGCGCTCGATTTCGCCCCCATTCAGGAGACCGGCCGGCGCTTTGTCGAAGGGTATCCGGAAATCTATGTCGTCTCCAATGTGGTGGAGAACGGCGTTCCCATCGGCAGCCTGGGGGCGGGTGAAGCGGTCTGGCACACCGATATGTCCTATATTCCCGATCCGCCCAAGGCCAGCATGCTGTATGCGCTGGAGGTTCCCCCCTCGGGCGGCAACACCGGCTTCGTCAATATGTATGCGGTCTATGAAGCGCTGCCCCCGGCCCTGAAACAGCGCATCCAAGGACTGAGCCTCAAACATGACGGCACTTACAACAGCGGCGGCTATCTGCGCCAGGGCGTGGCGGCAGTGGACGATCCGGTGAATTCGCCGGGTGCCATTCATCCTTTGGTGTGCATGCATCCGGACTCGGGAAAGCGCGTGCTGTATTTGGGGCGCCGACGCAATGCTTACATCACGGGGATGCCGCTCGCCGAATCCGAGACGCTGTTGGACGAATTGTGGACCTACGCGAGCCGCGAGGACTTCACCTGGTACAACAATTGGCGCGTCGGCGATCTGGTCTTGTGGGACAATCGCTGCACCATGCACCGGCGCGATCCCTTCGATGCCGACTCACGGCGCGTCATGCATCGCACGCAGATCAAGGGCGAAAGCCGCCCCAGCGCATGATGTTCGGACTGCGCCTCCGCCCACCTACCGTCGTGCTGTCGCTTCTGTGCGCGATGTATTTTCTCATGTTCATCAATCGCACCAACATGGCGATTGCCGGCCCGTCGATGCAGGCCGATCTTCACCTCAGCAACACGGATCTGGGTTTGGCGTTTTCGGCGTTCGCCTATCCTTACGCCGCGTTCCAGCTTTTCGGTGGCATGCTGGGCGACAGATTCGGCCCGCGCGCCACATTGACGATCTCGGCTTTTATCGTCTTCCTGGCGACGCTCTGGATCGGCTTTGCGGGCGGGCTCGCTTCCCTCTTTATCGCGCGTATCCTGCTCGGCATTGGTGAGGGCGCGGCCTTCCCAACGGCGACGCGCGCGATGTCGTCGTGGACACCGGCTGGCCGATGGGCGTTCGCGCAAGGCATCACCCATACGTTCTCGCGCGTGGGCAATTGGGCGACCGCGTTGATCGTGGCGCCGCTCATTCTGTGGCTGTCTTGGCGCGCTTCGTTCTACCTGCTCGCCCCGGTGACTTTGGTTTGGATGGCCTTGTGGTTCTGGTATTTCCGCGACCGTCCGAGCGAGCATCGCGGCATGACGCCCACCGAAGTCGCGAAATTGCCGGTGCGCGCCCGCGGCGATCACAAGCGCAAAATCCCTTGGCTGCGGTTGGCGTGGTTCATTCTTCCCGTCACCTGTGTCGATTTCTGTTATGGCTGGACCTTGTGGCTGTTCCAGAATTGGATTCCGTCTTTCTTCGTGCAGAATTACGGGCTGAATCTGAACCGCACCGCGATCTTCACCGCGGGTGTGCTGTTCGCCGGCATTGTCGGCGATACGCTGGGCGGCATAATCAGCGATGCCATCCTGAAGCGCACCGGCAATCTGGTGGCCGCACGGCGCAGCGTCATCATGGCCGGGTTTATCGGTAGTTTCATCTTCATGATTCCGGTGATCATGTTTCACGATCTCACCATCGCGGCGGTTTCGCTGTCCTTGGTGTTCTTCTTTTCCGAATTGATCGTGGCGCCCATCTGGGCAGTGCCGATGGACATCGCGCCGCGTTATGCCGGAACGGCCAGCGGCATGATGAATTTCGGTTTCGGATTCGCCGGGATCGTGTCGCCGATCTTCTTCGGCACCATGATCGATTGGACGGGCACATGGACCGTGCCGTTCCTGGTTTCCATCGGATTGTTGCTGTTGGGCGCGGTGCTCGCGTTCTATTTGCGCCCCGATAGGCCGTTCACCGACGATGATGCGCCGCCTGCGCCCGCGGTGGCGATGCGCCAGGCCAGCGCCGCCTAGGGCGGGGCGCCCTAACGGCCATTGCCGCGGAAATTGGGTGCAAAAGGATCGCGCTGTCCGGCGAACGGATTGCCCGGACTGGCCCCGGGCGGCGCGACATAGGGATAGCCCGAATTGGGAAAGCCCGGATTGGAAAAACCGGAATTGGGAAAACCGGGATTGGACGGGAAGGGCGAAACGTCGGGAAACGCCGGATCGCCGAAACCGCCCGCGCGGTTGCCAGGGATCGAATTTCCGAACGGCCGGTTGCCGGCCGTCGCCGACCCACCATAGCCGAAAGAACTGCTGCCGTTCCCGATGATCACAGTGGTGACCGCGCCGGAGAACGCACGGTTCGGGATGGAATTGGGATCGCTGAACCGCGATTGCCCATCGCTGTTGGAGGGAGCTGTCACGGTGGACATGGCCCAGCAGGGCGAGGTCGCGGCCAGGAACGCCGCCAGGGCGGAACAGGTTTTCAATTTCGCGGCCATCTGAAACCCTCATGCGGCGCAGGTCCGTGGGCATGGGGCGCTCAAATTCACTTTTCCGCAAGGGCAGCTTTCCTTGCGTGCCAAGCTCGCGCTTCACACCGGCGTTCCCAGCCTTTTGTAGCGGGCGATGATGGCAGGCGTGGAGGCGGCCACCAAGTTCTTCATCATGGTCGTGAGTTGGGCGCCCGAAAGCGGATTGCCGACGGGCAGGTCCGCTTTCACCGCATCGGCCTGGAACGCATGGTCGCGGCACATCGCGAGGAAGGCGTTGCGCAGAATCTCAAGCCGGTCTGCGGGAATTCCAGGCGGGCCGATCACGGGCAGGCCGAAACTTTCGAGCGCCATCACCACGTTCAGCAAAGGCCCATCGCTTTTCGGCAGCACGTCGCGGATCAGAGGGATGCCCGGATGCACCGGCTTGTTTTGCAGGATCGGCTGGATGATCTTTCTCGCGACGAGCTCTTCGCGTAAGCCGAAGGATGTTTCCACCGTAAAGAAGCCGTCGACCTCGCCCTGTTCGAGCGCCACGATGACGCGCGCACTGGAGACATAACCGACCACCACTTTCACCGGGAGGCCGTTCGCCGCGAGCAGGAACGGCACCATGGCGGTTGGCGTCAGATTGCCGAGCGCGCCGAAGGTCAGCGGCTTCTTGGCATTCTGCAAATCCTGGAAATTCTTCACACCGGTGCTTCTGCGCACATAGACAACGGAATTCACCGCGCCCGGACTGCCGATATAGGAGAATTTCGTCGCGTCGAAGCGCACGCCCATGGTCTGCATGGCGCCTTCGACGAACCAGGAGCGTCCGGGCACGCCGATGGTCAGCCCGTCCGCGGCAACGCGTTGATAGAGATAATTGGAGGCGACAATGCCGGCCGCCCCTTCCATGTTCTGTACGATCAGGCGCGGCGCCCCAGGGATGAAGCGCGCCAGATGCCGCGCCACCACGCGCGATGTGGTGTCCACGCCGCCGCCGGGTGCGAAGCCCACCACCATGTTCACCGATTTGCCGCGGTAGAAATCCGCGGGCGCGGCGACCGCGCCGCGGACTCCCAAATTGAACGCTCCGCCCGCCAATCCGGCGATCAGCTCTCTACGGGTCGCGTGCTGGGATAGGTCGCGAACCACGGCTCCTCCCGCCCGATAATTCCGGGTCTGGAGCGGACAATAGCAGGGTTGTTGCGCGGGCGAACCATCGCCCTCCATACTGGCGGCCAGGAAACGATAAGGGTGGGTTGTTGCCATGCCTGTGCAAAAGACCATGAATCGGCTTCGTTCCGGCGCTGCCGCGGCTGCGCTTGGGTTAGGTTTGGGCCTCGCATCCGCAGCCATCGGCGCGCAACCCGCCGCTACGGTCAATGTCGGTGCCGCCGATATCGGCGGCGTGGTCACCGGCAAGACCGGGCCGGAAGCGGGAGTGTGGGTGATCGCCGAAACCACCGACCTGCCGACCAAATACGCCAAGATCGTGGTAACCGACGATGCCGGGCGCTATCTCATTCCCGGTCTTCCCAAGGCCAATTACAGCGTCTTCGTGCGCGGCTATGGATTGCTGGATTCGACGCGGGTCAAGGCGGTACCAGGAAAGGCGCTGAACCTCACGTCGGTTGCCGCACCCACCGAAGCGGCGGCGGCTGAATATTACCCGCCGGTCTATTGGTTCGCGATGCTGAAGGTCCCGGCCAAGAACGAATTCCCGGTGGGCCATGTGGAATCGCAAGGCGCATGGCTGAACACGCTGAAGACGGGAGGCTGTGTCGGCTGCCATGGGTTGGGCACGCCCGGCACGCGGCGGGTGCCGAAAATGTTCACCACCGAATTCCCCGACATCACCGATGCCTGGACGCGGCGCATCCAATCCGGCGGCGCGCAGGCGCAAATGATGCGCGACATCGGCAGTCTGGAACCGGCGCGTGCGCTGACCCAGTTCGCCGATTGGACCACCCGCATCGCCAAGGGCGAGCTTCCTTTCGCCAAGCCGGACCGGCCCACCGGGATTGCACGCAATGTCGTGGTGACAGAATGGGATTGGGGCCGCAACACCGCCTATCTGCATGACGAGGTTTCCACCGACCGCCGCAATCCGCGCATCAATGCCGGCGGCAAGATCTATGGCTCGCCGGAGAACTCCACCGATTTCGTGCCGATCCTGGATCCCAAGACCGAGACCGCGAGCGAAGTCCTGCATCCCGTGCGCGATCCGAAAACGCCGTCGACCAAGAACGATTTGTTCGCCCCGTCGGCGGTGTGGGGCGACAAGCCGATCTGGGATTCAAAGACGCTGATGCACAACCCGATGATGGACGAGAAGGGCCATGTCTGGTTCACCGCGCGCATCCGTCCCAGCCGCAACCCCGATTTCTGCAAACAGGGTTCAAACCAGGCTTCCGCCAAGGCGTTTCCGCTCACAACCTCGGGGCGGCAATTGTCGATGTACGATCCAGCGAGCGGCAAATTCACGCTCATCGATACCTGTTTCTCGACGCATCATCTGAACTTCGCGGCCGACGCCAACAACACGCTCTGGCTGTCGGGCGGCATTGGCGGGCCGGGCGTCATCGGCTGGCTGAACCGCAAGATGTTCGAGGAAACCGGTGACGAACAGAAAAGCCAAGGCTGGACGCCGTTCATTGTCGACACCAACGGCAATGGCAAACGCGACGCCTATGTCGAGCCGAACCAGCCCACCGATCCCAGCAAGGACAAGCGCGTTTTGGTGACGACCTACGCTGTCGCGGTCAGCCCGTCCGATGGCGCGGTGTGGGGAACCGAAGTCGCCTATCCGGGCCGCATCATCCGCCTGGCTCCGGGGGCAAACACCACCGAAACCGCGCTGGCGGAAATTTATGAAGTGCCGGCGCCGGGATTCTCCCCGCGTGGCGGCGATGTGGATTCCAACGGCGTCTATTGGTCGGCATTGGCGAGTGGGCATTTGGGAAGTTTCGACCGCCGCAAATGCAAGGTGCTGAACGGCCCGGCCGCCGCCACCGGCAAGCAGTGTCCCGAAGGCTGGACCTTTTATCCGCTGCCCGGTCCGCAGATGGAGGGCGTGAAAGACCCCGGCAGTGCGGAGTCGAGCTATTACGCCTGGGTGGACCGCTTCAACGTGTTTGGGCTGGGCAAGGACGTGCCTATTGCGATGGGCAATCTCAACAGCAGCATCCTGGCGCTGGTGAACGGCAAATTCGTCAACATCACCGTGCCCTATCCGATGGGATTCTTCCCCAAAAATGTGGACGGCCGGATCGACGATCCGAATGCGGGCTGGAAGGGCAAGGCGCTGTGGTCGACCTATGGCCAGCGCGCAATGTTCCACCTCGAAGGCGGCAAGGAGAACAAGCCCAAAGCGGTGAAGTTCGAACTGCGCCCCGATCCCCTGGCGCATTGACCGGATGAGACTGAGCCGCCGCCAGCTTATTGTCAGCGGCACCGCAAGCCTGATCCTCGGCGGCTGCGACAGGCTGAGCGCGGCGCCGAGTTTTCAGCAGCTCCTGAACACCGCCGAAGGATTGAGCTATCGCGCACAACGCGCGGTCATGCGGGCGTCCGCGCTGGCGCCCCAGTTCGCCGAGAAGGACATATCGAAGGTCTTTCGGCCCAACGGATCGCAGGACAGCTACAATCTTCCTCCTGAATACGCCGATCTCGCGCACGGCAATTTTGCCCAATGGCGGCTGCAGGTGGACGGGCTTGTGCAGAGGCCGGCCCAGTTCTCGCTGGCGGATTTGCGCGCCCTGAACGCGCGCACGCAGATCACGCGCCACGATTGCGTCGAGGGCTGGAGTTGCATCGGCAAATGGACGGGCCCGCCACTTTCGGCGGTGCTGGACCGGGTGGGTCTGAAGCCGCAAGCACGCTTCATCGTTTTTCATTGCGCGGACGAGGTGCTGCGCTATGTGGATGGCACCCATTCCTATTATGAGAGCATCGATCTGATCGATGCGTACCATCCACAAACGATCCTTGCCTATGAGATGAACGGCGCGCCCCTGCCGCTCGCGAACGGTGCGCCCCTTCGTCTGCGTGTTGAACGGCAACTCGGCTACAAGATGGCGAAGTTCATCAGCCGGATCGAAGCGGTCGACCGCTTCGACAATATCGGTCAGGGCCACGGAGGCTATTGGGAAGACGACGGTTATGAATGGTACGCGGGAATTTAGACGAGGCTCGCGCTAATGACATGGCCGAGCACAGGGTCCGGCCACTACACTGCTTAACGGCACTGAGGGCGGACGCATGATTTCATCGATACCCATTGTTCTGGCGTGCGGGGATTACGATCGGACGCGCGCGATCCGCGATGGCCGCGTGGCCGTGGAGGGGTGCGCCGTCACCTATCTGGCCATGGAGCCGGAGGAGGCTTTCCATCGCGCCTTCAAGCACCGCGAATTCGATGTGACGGAGCTGTCGTTCAGTTCCTATCTGCGCACCCTCGATGCCGGGAACGCGTCCTATATCGGCATTCCGGCCTTTGTCTCGCGTCTGTTCCGGCATTCCGCGGTTTACATCCGCACCGACCGCGGGATTCGCGAGCCCGCCGATTTGAAGGGCAAGCTGATCGGGCTGCCGGAATATCAGATCACGGCGGTGGTCTGGCTGCGCGGCATCATGCAGGACGAATATGGCGTGAAGCCCACCGACATCAGGTGGCGTCAGGGCGGTATCGAGGAGCCGGGCCGTCAGGAGCGCACGCCGCTGAAGCCGATCCCCGGAATCGATCTGAAACCCGTTCCGCCGGACAAGACGCTTTCCGGCATGCTGGAATCGGGAGAACTCGATGCGCTGTACAGCGCGCGTGCGCCCTCCTGTTTCCTGCGCGGCGCGCCCAATGTGGCGCGCCTGTTCCCGGATTTTCGCGAGGTCGAAAAGGCCTATTACCGGAAGACCGGGATTTTCCCGCCGATGCATCTGATCGGCATCAAGCGCGAATTGGTGGAACGCTATCCCTGGCTGCCGGCCAGTCTGTACAAGGCTTTCCTGGCGGCAAAGAATATCGCATTGCATGAGGTGAAGGAGATCAACGCGCTACCCGTGACGTTGCCCTGGCTGGTGGCGGAGGCACAGGAAACGGTGGAGCTGATGGGCGAGGATTTCTGGCGTTACGGTGCGCGCGAGAACGCGTTGGAGATCGAGACGCTCACCCGCTATGCCTATGAGCAGGGCCTGATCAGCCGCAAATTCGGCATCGAAGATTTGTTTCCAGCATCGGTGATCGAGGTCAGCAAGGTGTGATGCCCGAGGATCTGCGTTGAGAACGGTGAACCGTCTTATCGGCAGTCCCGTCCGGCGCGTGGAAGATTTGCGCTTCCTGCGCGGGCGCGGCGAATATATCGACGACATAACGCGCGGCGGACAGCTTTTCGCCTTCATCTTGCGCAGCCCCGTGGCGCATGGCCGGATTCGATCTATCACTGGCGCGCCCGCCCTCGCCATGGCGGGCGTGCATGCGGTGATCACCGCCGCCGATCTGCCGCGCCCGATCCCGACAGTGAACATAAGACTGCAGCCGATGCCGTCGCTGGTGCCGTTTCAGCAGCCGGTGCTGGCGTATGACAAAGTCCGCTATGTCGGTGAGCCCATTGCGGTGGTGCTGGCCGACAGCGCCGCGCGTGCAGAAGATGCGGTGCGCGTCATCGATCTCGAGATCGAGCCGCTTGCGGCCATCACGGACCGTTATGAGTCCTGCGCGGACAAGACGCTGCTGTTCGAAACGCATGGCAGCAATCTCGCGGTCAAATACACCGCTTTTCTCGGCGATGCGGAGACCGCGTTCAAAGCCGCGCCCTACATCCGCCGCGAAAAATTCCGCGTGCATCGTCATGCCGCCGTCCCCATGGAGCCTCGCGGTCTCTTGGCCGAATGGGACGCGCAGCGTGGGCGGCTTCTCGTTAGCGGTGCGGCCAAGGTGGCGTTTTTCAATCGGCGTATGCTCGCCGAAAAGCTTGGCCTCGCCGAAGATGCGGTCGATCTGGTCGAGAACGATGTCGGCGGCGGCTTTGGCGCGCGCGGGGAGTTCTATCCGGAAGATTTCCTGATCCCGTTTGCCGCGCGCCTGACCGGGCGGCCGGTGAAATGGACCGAGGACCGGCGCGAAAATCTGTTGGCCACGCAGCATGCGCGCGACGCCGATTGCGACGTGGAAATCGCCTGCGCGCGCGACGGCACGATCCTTGGGCTTCGCGGCCAGGCATGGTGCGATGTCGGCGCCTATATCCGCACCAACGGCCTGGTGGCGCCCCGCAACATCGCGCAATTCATGTCCGGGCCGTATCGCATTCCCAACATCCATATCGAATCGCATGTGCAGTTCACCAACAAAACGCCATCGGGCACCTATCGTGGGCCGGGGCGCTACGAGAGCGATTTTTTCCGCGAACGGTTGTTCGATTTGGTGGCGGGCGATCTCGGCATGGATCGCGTGGAGTTCCGGCGGCGCAATCTTCTGAGCAAGGCAGAGATGCCTTACTCAATCGCGCATATCACGCCCTATGAAGCCGACACCGAATATGACAGCGGCAATTATGCGTCCGCTCTGAAGCGATGCCTCGACGAATTCCGCTGGACGGAGAAATCGCACCTGCAGGGCCGGCGGATCGATGGGCGCTATCACGGCATCGCCATCGGCTGTTTCATCGAAGGTGGTGCCGCCGGTCCGAAAGAAAACGCGCGCATGAGCGTCGAGCCCGATGGCTCGGTCATGGTGCATGTGGGATCGTCGGCCATCGGCCAGGGGCTGGAAACGGTGTTCGCGCAGATTGCGGCCGACGCGTTGGAAATGACGTTCGATCGCGTGCGCATTCGCCACGGGTCGACCACGCTGCTGCGCGAAGGTTATGGCTCCTATCATTCGCGCGCGGTGGTGATGGGCGGATCGGCCATGCTGGCGGCAGCCGAGACGCTGCGCACCAATATTCGCGAAGCCGCCGCCAGGCGCTTCGGTTGTTCGGCGAGCGAAATCACCATCGATGACGAAACGATTCGCACCGCGAGCGGCAAAACCGTAAAGCTGTCCGAATTGGCCGCGGACAGACTTTCCGCCGAAGGCAGTTTTGCCAATCATCACCACACTTACAGTTACGGCGCCCATGCGGCCCATGTCGCGGTCGACGCCCAAACCGGTCATGTCGAGATTCTCGATTATGTCGCGGTGGAAGATGTGGGCCGCATCATCAATCCTGCGACGCTGCGCGGGCAGGTGCTTGGCGCCCTGGTTCAGGGATTGGGCGGCACGTTCCTGGAACGCTTCGCCTATGACGCCAATGGCCAACCGCTGAGCACGTCTTTCGCCGACTATCTGATGCCCACGGCCGGCGATTTTCCCAACATCCGTGTGTTCCTGATGGAAGAGGAGCCTTCGCCGATCAATCCGCTCGGCGCCAAAGGGGCTGGGGAAGGCGGCATCATTCCGGTGGGCGGCGTCATTGCCAATGCCGTGGCGTCCGCGCTGCAATCCTTCGGCGCCCAGCCCAATGAATTGCCGCTGTCGCCTGCCAATGTGTGGCAACTTGTCCGTGATGCGCGCGAGACCGCTTCAGCCGCGGAATGAAAAATAAAGGTGAACACCATGGCAAATGCACGCCACCCAAGACCGCCTGAATTGGAAACGATGCCGCTCGAAGACATCATGCGGACTCATATCGGACGCTTCAGCGAGAAGCGCGGCGATTGGGCGGCATTCGAGGACGCCAGAATCGAGGGTTATCGGCGGGCGCAACACCGTTTCATCGGCGCGGGTGGATCGGGCAAGCATGGCGATCCCGATGTCATTCCGGCGCGGGGCTTCACGCTCAGCATCATGTTCGTGCCGCCGGGGCAGGGAAATGCCGCCCACACCCACGAGGTGGAAGAAGTTTTCTTCGTGCTGCGCGGCTATTTGACGGTATTCGTGGAGGACGAAAGCGGCCACCGCGTCAGCCGCACTTTGGGCCCGTGGGAATGCATCTCCTGCCCGCCGGGTGTCATCCATGGCTATCAGAACGAAAGTCTGGAGCCGGTCTATTTTCAGGTCATGCTCGGCCGCGCCAAGCCCGAAACCATGGGCTATGCCGATGATTCATTGTATGCGCGGCGGGATGCGCATTTGAAATCCGGATGACGCGCAGCAACGCCTATATCGGCACGCCCGTCGCGCGGATTGAAGACGCGCGGTTCCTCACCGGCCGCGGTCATATGTCGGCGATCTCGCCCTGCCGGGAATGCTGCACGCCGCGATTTTGCGCAGCCCGGTGGCGCATGGGCGTATCCTGAACATCGATGCAACACAGGTGCGCGGCATGCCCGGCGTGCACGATGTCATTACAGCCGCAGACATCGGCACGGTACCGCGCATTCCGATGCGGCAGGAGCCGATGCCGGAGTTGACGGCTTTCGAGCAACCGGTGATCGCCGAAGAAAAAGTGCGTTACGTCGGCGAACCCGTGGCTGTGGTGATCGCCGATACCGCGGAAAGGGCGGAAGACGCCTTGGGGGCGATTGTGCTCGATATTGATGTGCTTTCGGCAGTGATCGGCCGCGAAGCCGCGCTCGGCAAGTTTGTGCAGCTGTTCGACGGCGCACCAAGCAATATCGCAACCAAACTGTCGGCTGTGCGGGGCGATGCGGTCGCGGCGTTTGCATCCCACAAAGGCTACACGCGCCGTGAAAGTTTTCAGGTTCATCGTCATACCGCCGTCGCCATGGAGCCGCGGGGCCTCGTGGCGCAATGGGACGAAGCATTCGCGCATATGCGCCTTTATGGCGCCGCCAAGGTCCCTTTCACCAACCGCCGCATTCTGGCGAAGTTTCTGGGTCTTGCGGAATCGGCGGTGACGCTGATCGAGAACGATGTGGGCGGCGCGTTCGGGGCGCGTGGCGAATTCTATCCGGAAGATTTTCTGATTCCCTTTGCGGCACGCCGGCTCAAACGCCCTGTTATGTGGATCGAAGACCGGCGCGAAAATCTTCTCACCACCAATCACGCGCGCGAAGCGGAATGCGAAATCGAGATCGCCTGCGACAATGACGGCCGCATCGTCGCGTTGCGGGGGCAGGTTTATGCCGATATTGGCGCCTATATCCGCACAGTGGGCGTAACGCCGGCGCGCAACATCATACAGGTGTTGTCCGGGCCGTATCGGATTCCGCATATCGATCTGGGCGTGTCGCTGCTTCTGAGCAACAAGACGCCGGCTGGCACCTATCGCGGGCCGGGCCGCTACGAAGCAGATTTCTTTCGTGAAAGGCTGTTCGATATCGTGGCGGGCGAGCTTAGCATCGACCGCCTCGTCTTTCGCCGCAGGAATCTGATCGCGAAGACGGAGATGCCTTATCCGCTCGCCACTGTCGTTCCTTTGAAAATCGAAGCGGAAACCGACAGCGGCGATTATGGCGAAACGCTGGACCGATGTCTGGCGGAGTTCGACTGGGCCGAGAAGCAGGGATTAAATGGGAAACAGATCGGCGGGCGTTACCACGGCATCGGCGTGGGTTGCTATTTCGAAGGTGGTGCTTCGGGGCCACGCGAAAATGCGCGCCTGGTCTTGGAGCCCGATGGCAGCGTCTCGGTGTACGTGGGGTCTTCGGGCGTCGGCCAGGGTCTGGAGACGGCGTTCGCGCAAATCGCCGCGGATGCGATGGAATTGCCGATGGCGCGCATCAAGGGCGTGTTCCACGGTTCGACCAATCATCTCGGCGAGGGGTTCGGCTCCTACAGTTCGCGCGCTACGGTAATGGGTGGCTCGGCCATTGTCGCCGCGGCCACGAAATTGCGTGATGCCATACGGGCGGCCGCGGCGGTCCGGCTGGGATGCGAGGCTGTCGAAATCGAACTGATCGATGGCCGGGCGGTGGGACTGAACCGCAAGACATTTGCCTTCGCCGAATTGGCCATGGACAGATTATCGGCGGACGGCACCTTTTCCAGCAGCAAACGCACTTACAGCTATGGTGCTCATGCGGCCCATGTCGCGGTGGACAGCGATACCGGCGCGGTCGAACTGATCGATTATGTCGCGGTGGAGGATGTGGGCCGCATCATCCACCCCAAAATGCTGCACGGCCAGACTTTGGGCGCGATCGTGCAAGGGTTGGGCGGCACGTTTCTGGAGCATCTCGTCTATGACCGCGATGGCCAGCTAACCGGCACCTCTCTGGCGGACTATCTTCTGCCCACCGCGACGGATTTTCCGAATGTCCGCGCCTTTGCCTTGGAAAATCATCCCGCACCCCATAACCCGTTGGGCGCCAAGGGCGCCGGGGAGGGCGGTATCATCCCCGTGGGTGGGGTGATCGCCAATGCGGTCGCGGCGGCGTTGCAGGAATTTCGGGTTCAGCCGAACGCATTGCCGCTTTCGCCGCCGCGCCTGTGGCAGATGATATCGCATGCCGATCGCGCTTGAGGCGGTTATCCCGTCAGCGTGAACGTCACGTTGCCGTTGGGATTGTAGAGTGTGAACTTCACGGGTGTGCCACGGTCGTCCAGCCAGATTTCATAGCGCTTCTGCCCATCGAGACGATCGATTTCATAGCGCTTCGCAGATGTGGTGCGTCCGTTCAGTTCGACGGATGCATCTTCGCCGCCCTTCACCTGCACATTCTCCATGCGTCCCCTGTCGGGGGTAAGGATAGTATTGCCGCGCAAGACATCGGGCGACCAGGGATTGGCAATCTTCACGCTCGCGGGTGCGATGATGTCGCCATCCGGCGCCATCATGACGAAGCGGTCGCCCTGGGCCGCCCCCGTCATCTCCATGGCGCGGCCGTTTACCGTTGTGACGCCGTGAAACGAGACAAGTCTGCCGCTATTCCAGCGTTCTTGGCGTGATGCCTCCTGGCGGTACATCACGACACCCAGAATGGAAACTTGAAGATGGACCTCCGTATTCACGGTGGTCATGTCGCCGGATTTTTCCACGGCGTTGGTGTAGGTGCCCATATCGCCATAACGGGAATGGTGGACGGAATAGACCAGGCGCTCGGCCGCTATGGCGGGTGCGGGCAAAGACCCCGCAGTGAAGGCGATCGCAATGGCGGCCCACAGAACTCGCAAGTCCAACGTCCGACGCACCATTGGCAGCTCCCGCGTTTCGCCACCCCAATAACGCCTCGGACCATTTCAGGCTCCGCCCGCGTCTTTTGCAAGTTCAATCACGCGGATCGGTGTGCCCCTGAGCCAGGCCTCGATATCCTCAAGCGCTTGCGGAAAATAAATCCCGTAGGTTTCCCGGGTGACATACCCCAGATGCGGTGTCAGCACGGTGTTGGGCGCACTCAGGATGGGAGCATCGGGCGGCACCGGCTCGCGGCTGTAAACATCCAGTCCGGCCCCGGCGATTTTTCCGGCGGTCAGCGCCTCGATAAGCGCCGCCTCATCCACAATGGCGGCGCGCGCCGTGTTCACAAGAATCGCGGATGTCTTCATCCGTGCGATGTCATCGCGGCCCACAATTCCGCGCGTGCGGGCGCTCAGAAGCAGATGAATGGTCAGCACGTCGGATTGCGCGAAAAGTTCGGGTTTTTCCACCCGCTTGGCGCCGGCTTCCGTAGCCCGCTCGGCGGTGAGGTTCTGACTCCAAGCGATTATTTTCATGCCGAAGGCATTGCCCACCCGCGCCATTTGCGCACCCAAACGGCCAAGCCCGAGAATGCCGAGGGTCTTTCCTTGCAGCGAAAAGCCGACTGTCGATTGCCATTTCCCGTGGCGCAAATTCTTGTCTTCTTCGGCGATGCGCCGCGCGACAGCGAGAATAAGTCCCCAGGCGAGCTCCGCGGTGGGCGAGCTTCCCGCCTCCGTGCCACAGACCAGGATTCCGCGCTCATGGCACGCTGCCATATCGATGCCGAGATTTCGCCAGCCGGTTGTGACCAGAAGCTTCAGATTGGGCAGCCGCTCGATCACGCTGCGCGGAAACGGTGTGCGCTCGCGCGTGATCACCAGCACATCGAAAGGCGCGATGCGTTCAATCAGCGCGTCGCCTTCGAAATGTTCGTTGAACATTGTCACCGAAACATGCGGTGGCAAACGGCGCCAATCGGCGATTTCGCGGGTGACGTTCTGGAAGTCGTCGAGGATGGCAATTTTAACCGGAGTCATGATCGGTTCCGCGCAGGAAGATGGCCCAGAATATCGCGCGTGTCGTGACCCGCCGGAGGCGGATCGCTGCGCAAGTCAAACGCATTGCCGTCAATCCGGATCGGCAGTTTCGGCAGCTTCGTGGCGATGCCGCCCGGAAGGATGGTGTTCGCCAGGCTGCCATTGGCATTGAGCTGCGGATCGTCGAACAGATCTTCGGGACGGGCGATTTTCGCGAAAGGCAGTCCTGCGGCCAGACAGCGCCGCTCGATCTCGGCGGCGGTAAGGTTTTTGAACAGCGCGATCAGCTCGGGAATAAGCCTTGTCCGCGATTCCACGCGCATTTCATTAGTGGCGAGCGTGGCATCATTGCGCAAATCGGGCCGGTTGAACTCATCGCAGAAGCTTTGCCAATGGTGGTCGCTGGTGATGCCGATGAAGACGCGCTGCGCGTCCGCGGTTTCGAACAGTTCATACACGGCCCAGGCGCTGACCCGCGCGGGCATCGGCGGCACGGGCTCGCCGGTCAGCGCGGCCGATGCCATGAACTGGCCCATCAGAAAGGCCGCGGTTTCGAACAGCGCGCTTTCCACCACCGCCCCTCCATGACCGCGGTCGCGCTCACGCAGCGCAACCAGGATTCCCAGCGCGCCGAAAATCCCGCCCAGCATGTCGGATATGGAGGTGCCGGCGCGAAGCGGTTGGCCCGGCGGACCGGTCATATAAGCAAGCCCGCTCATCATCTGGACAATTTCGTCGAGCGCGGCGCGATCCGCATATGGGCCACCCAGAAACCCTTTCAGCGAGCAATAGATCAATTGCGGATTGAGCGTGCGGGCGTCATCCGCACCCAGGCCCGCGCGCCCCAACGCACCGGGCGCCATGTTTTCGATCAGCACGTCGGCGGTTGCGATCAGCGCCCGCGCCGTGGCAAGTCCCTCGGCGGATTTATAATCCAGCGTGACGCTTTTTTTGTTGCGGTTAAAGAACGCGAAATAACCGGTGCCGAAACCCTTCAGTTTGCGGGTGCGTTCACCGCCGGGCGGTTCGATCTTGATCACTTCGGCGCCCAAATCCGCCAGCACCATGCCGCAGCAGGGGCCCAAAATCGTATGTCCGAATTCGAGCACGCGAATGCCCGTCAACGGCAGCGGCTTTGTCGCGCCTTCCATCAGACTCCATCCGGAACGTCGCGGGGCGGCACGCCGGTATAACGGAATCCGAATTGCGGCGGTGTGGGTCCTTTGATGCGTTCGCCGCGCTGCGATTGTTCATAGGCATGGGCGCATATGCCCACGCTGCGCGAGAGGATGAAGATGCCGCGCCCCATCTCCGCAGGAAAACCCAGTTCCAGCAGCATGATTGCGGTAATGCCGTCGACATTCATGGGCAAGGGCACGGAACGGCCTTTTGAAAGGCGCAACTGAACCGCTTCGCCGATTGCAAGATAATGGCCGTTCACCGCACCGTCCTTCGCCGCTTCGCGGATCAGATCGGCAAGCCGTTGTGCACGCGGGTCCATTGGGTGAAAGCGATGGCCGAAGCCCGGAATGAAGCGCCCGTGGCTAGCGCGAAATGCATCGATCCCGGCAGCCACTGCATCTTCGAGCGCCATACCGCCTGTCTCACGCCGGTGAATATCGGCGAGCAATTCCATGCATTGCTGGCCGGCACCGCCATGCACATCGCCCAGCGCATTGACCGCGCTCGCCATCGCGCCGTTCAGCCCAATGCCGCAGGTGATCGCCATGCGGGCAATGGCAATCGACGGCGCCTGCGGGCCGTGATCGACACCGGCCACCAGAATCGCGCCCAGCAGATCGGCCTGGCGCATGGACGGCAGCTCGCCGCGGACCATCAGCCAGATCATGGCGGGGAAGCTGATGCGGCCGATTAAATCTTCGATGGCATAGCCGCGGACGCGAATGGAACCCCGCGCAATGGCGGTGATCTCGCTTTCCCACCAATCGGTCACCGCCTCCAGCGAAAGACCGTTCGCCCGTTCGGAATCGTCCATCGCTCTGCTCCGGTTTACGCCGCCTAGAGATTACGCTTAACCGCGGGCGGCGACAGCTTCGAGTTCGATCAAGCAGCCATGATGCAGGGCCGGCACAGGCACGACAGAGCGCGCCGGCTTCGCATCACCGAACGCGTCCGCATAGAGCGCATTAAATGCGGGCCAATACTCCACGCCTGCGAGGAAGACGGTGACTTTCAGAACGCGTTCCGGGCTGCTGCCGGCCGCCCTGACGATGGCAAGCAGATTGGCAAGCGCCAGGTGAGCCTGTTCTTCAAAGCTCCGATGGGCGGCGATTTTGCCTTCCCGTGTCACAGGCAATTGACCGGACACGAAAACAAGGTCGCCGTGACAGACCGCCTGCGAATAGTGGCCGGCGGGCACGGGTGCGTTCTCGGTCAGGATGCGTTCGACGGAACCGGTCATTTTCTTATCCTTGCTTGTTACGGGATGCGCGCGGCTTCGCGCACACTGGCGATCAGCGAAGTCCGCAGCAGGAATTCGCGCGCGAGTTTGGGATCGGATGCCGTCCGGCGTAGCTCGTCATGATTGCGCTGGCGGACCGCGGGGTCCTTTTCCTGCAGCAATTTCTTGTTGCGGATGGTCTGCAGCTGCGTGTGCTGAACCGCGATATGACGCCGCTGCCGCTCATAATGGGCGAGCAGCGGCTCCGCCTCTTCACCCCGCCAAATGCGCGCCAGCTTCTCGGCCAGATTGAACGCGTCATGGACGCCGCTGTTCAAACCCATGCCCCCGATGGGGCTGTTCACATGGGCCGAATCCCCCGCCAAAATCGCGCGGCCCATATGGAATCTTTCGGCCACCCGCTGATGCACCGTGTAGAGATTGCTGCCTATAATGTCGAAGGGGCGCCCTGTCGGCAGGAATCGCTGCATCCGCGCCTGCATGGCGTCTTCGGCCATCAAGGCGTCCGGGTCCTCGTTTTCACCCGTCGGGAAATGCACGCGCCAGCGCTCCGGCGGGCCCTTCCAGTGGAACAGGTTCGACCATTCCACGGGATCCGAAATATAGTTCCTGTCAGTGTAGCCGTGGCGTTTGAAATCATAGGCGACTTCGATATTCAGCGTGCGGTCCGGATAGGTGAAGCCCTCGAATTCGATACCGCATTCCTTGCGCACGATGCTGCGTGCGCCTTCTCCACTTACGATATAACGGCCGTGAAAGTCTTCGCGCTCGCCGGCCTGGTTCTGGACAAAGGCGGTGACGCTGTCTGCGTCCTGGCTGAAACCGGTGAATTCCGTCCCCATGCGCACATCGACCAGCGGATGGTCTTTCGCCATGCGCAGCGCTTCTTCCACGATTTTGATGCGTTCGCATTGCAGCGCAAAGGGAAACGGCGTGTCGTCCTTCAGCACTGCATGATCGAATTCGGCGATTCTCTCGGTCTTTTCGCGATCCCAATAATGAAAGAGCGGCGCAATGATGCCGCGCGGTTCGAGTTTCGGGTAAAGCCCGATATCGGCATACATCTCCAAGGTTGCCGGATGGTTGGTGCCGGCGCGCGGCACCTGATCCAGAAAATTCTCGTTCCCGAGCTGTTCGATGACAGTGCTGGCAACGCCTTCCTTGGCGAGCTTGAGCGCGAGACACAGCCCGACCGGCCCCGCACCAACGATCAGCACGCGATTGCGCGTTTCATTCATGTTCATGACTCTGCGCTACGGATTACGCATCCGCCTTTTCAGCTGCGGGGACTACGTCCTTCACCGCGCCGACCCAGCCATTATGGGTGATGTCGAACACGATCCCATCCGGATCGCGATATTTGCATTCGTAGAAGGAATTGGGCGAGGTTGGCCGCCCCGCGAGATAGGAAGCGCCGGCTGCGGCGGCTTTCTTTTCGCCTTCGGCAAGATCATCCACCCAGGCGCCGAAATGATAGACGCCGGGCTTCTCATTGCCTTCGACCCGCAGCAAGGCAAGATTCACCGTGCCGTCGGACAGGTAAATCCCGCGCCGCGCTTGGCCGACACGCTTCAAATCGAAAGCCTGCTCATAGAATTTTGCCGATGCTTCGGGATCCGTGACGATCAACGCAATGTGGCGCAACTTGGCCATGATTTGCTCCTTCCTGGTTCGGCTGGACCGACTGTGCGGCGTGCCGGAAAAGTGATGGCTCTTCCTATAGGCGAGATTCAAGACGCCGCAAAATCGGCCGGTTCTCCCGCGCCCCGGCGCCAGCCTTTCCTTGTGCCCCGTGCCCGGCTGCGGCACACTGGCGCAAAAAGATGGCCGGGAGCATCGGGGACAGATTTGGACAGCGCAGTGGAAAAACGAACCGTCGCCAGAGTCTATTGGCGGCTGGTGCCGATGCTCTTCATCCTGATGTTTTTCAACTATGTCGACCGCGTCAATGTCGGCTTCGCGGCCTTGCGCATGAATCAGGATTTGGGCTTTTCAGCCACCGTTTACGGTTTTGGCGCCACCATCTTCTTCGCCGGATATGTGCTGCTGCAGATCCCCAGCAATATGATGGTGCACCGGCTGGGTGCGCGCATTTGGCTCGCCATCCTTCTGTTGGCGTGGGGCACGATTTCGACTGCAACCGCCTTCATCCACGATGCGACAAGTTTCTATGTTTTGCGCTTTGCGCTCGGTCTGGCCGAGGCGGGATTTCTTCCGGCGGCAGCGCTTTACGCCACCTACTGGTTCCCGGAAAATTATCGGGCGCGGGCGATTGCGGGCTACATCGTCGCAACCTCCTGCTCGACCATCATCGGCGGTCCCATTGCCGGGGCCATCATCACCTATATGAACGAATTTCTGGGCCTGCATGGCTGGCAATGGATGTTCCTGCTCGAAGGAACGCCCACGATTTTTCTGGCCGCATTGGTGCTTTATTGGCTGACCGATTGCCCCGAAAAAGCGAAATGGCTGGATCGCCAATCCCGCGATTGGCTGACGGCGAAGCTGGCCGCCGAGAAGGCCGCGCTCCCGCAAGATCACGACGCCGGACTTCTGACGGTCATGAAAGATCCGCGCGTCTGGAGCCTGGGTCTGTTGTTCGGGTCCGGGCTGGTCGGTCTCTACGGTCTCATCCTGTGGCTGCCGCAGATCATCAAGGAGATGGGAAATCTCAGCGATCTTCAGGTCGGGTTTCTCTCCTCGGTGCCACCGGCTCTCGGCGTTGCTGGCGCCATTTTTGTGAGCTGGCGTTCGGACCGCGTCGGCGACCGCAAGGGCCATATGGCGGCATGCTATATCGTTTCGGGCGTCGGACTTCTAGCGAGTGCGCTCGTGAGCGATCCCGTACTTGCCTACATATTCCTGTGCATCGGCAATGGCGCGGTTCTGGCGGCGTCGCCCTTGTTCTGGACGATTGCTGGATCATTTTTCACCGGAGCGGCGGCGGCGGCCTGCATCGCCTTCGTCAACATCGTGGCGCAAGTCGGCGGCATCGGCCCCTGGCTCATCGGCGTGGTGCGCGACAAAACCGGAAGCTTCACGATTGCGCTGATCACGCTGGCGGGATTTCTGTTCTTGGCCGCGGCCATTGCACTTCTTATGAAAGCCGAGCCGAAGCGCAAGCTCGAACCGGCCTTGGCGGAATGATCCAACATCGAAGTCGCGAGACCCTATGACAAGCAAGAGCCGTTATCGCGCATTCCAGCGCGAGGAATTGTCGCCCGAACAACAGTCCGTCTTCGATGCGATCGGCGCGCCGCGGGGTGGGGTGGTGCCGGCGCCGTTCCATCTTTTGCTCGAAAGCCCGGAGCTTGCGTCGCTGACATCGGCGCTTGGGGCGTTCTGCCGTTATCGCACCGGGTTTCCGCCGAAGCTGTCGGAACTTGTCGTGCTGATCACGGCGTCGCATTGGAAATGCGAGTTCGAATTTGCCGTGCATTCACGCGAGGCGGCCAAGGCCGGTATTTCCGAATCCGTGATCGAGGCGTTGCGCGTAGGCCGTTTGCCGGAATTTCAGGACGAGGAATCAAAGCTGCTTTACGATTTCGCGACCACGTTCTTCACCGCGCGCGATGTTCCCGACACGCTTTTCGACAAGACCGTGACGAAATTCGGCCGCCGCCGTGTCGTCGAATTGGCAGGCGTGCTCGGCTATTACTCCGGCCTCGCCATTCTGATGCGGATTTTCCGGGTGCCCGCGGACGCCTAGGAATGCCCATACGGAATTCTATCGATCTTCGCGTGTATGCCAAATGCGAAGAACAACGGTTGCTCCGTCGATGATTTCATAACCCATCTCATATCTGGCAACCAGAACTCTCCGAACCTCACGTGGCTCATATTGCTCGAGCTTCTCTCCGATGCGGGGGGTGTTCGGTCAGGCGTCCCGCGGCTCTGATCAGAGCTTGCACTGCCTTCGCTGCCGCGCAGGCATTCACAGACGCCAGAAATTCATGCAATCGCTTCAGCTAGGATACACCGCTTGCGGTCCACCGGACCTTCATCGGCGCGATACTGACCGGGTCTTGCCAGGACCTAGACTATCAGCCCAGTTCTGAATCGATTGATGATCGATCACCTGGCCCGTGTCGACATCCGTCAACGCCTCAAGGGTGAGACGATGGCGTTCTTCCTCCTGGTCGATCCAGGCGCTCAGTGCTTGTTTGACAATCCAGCCTCGCGAGCGCTCGAGCCGTTCCGCCAGTTTGTCCACCTTCTTGGCCAGAGGCAGGGGCACGTGAGCGGTAAGCACTTTTTTTCCACCTGTGATCCGATCCTATTCAAGGTTAATCATAGTGATTGATCAATCATACAACCGCGTCGACGTCGCGGTCTAAACCTCATCAAGCCTCATCAGACGTGTTGCATTGGAATAATAGATTTTGCGTTCCACATCTGCCGGCAATTGCAGGTCCGATACCGAGCGGATGCCTTCACGAATGAACATTGCCCCGCCTTCCGGATCGAACGGGCAATCGCTGGCAAAGACCACATGGTCCGCGCCGAAGAAATCCAACCCGCAGCGCAAGGCGGATGCCGAGCCGCCCAGCACAGTGTCCCCATAGAACATACGAAAATAATCCATCAGCGGCTTGGTCATACGCTTCAGAATCTGGCTGTAATCCTCATCCGCCGTGCGCGAACCCAATTGCGCCCACAGCGTTTCGGCGCGGCCGGCGAAATAGGGGATCATGCCGCCGCAATGATGCGTAATGATGCGCAAATCTGGCAGCCGGTCGAACGTGCCGGAAAAGACGAGCCGCGCCATGGCGGCGCTCGTCTCATATGGCCAACCGAGCACTTGCCAGATTTCGTAGCGCGATTTCTGCTCGCTGCGGTAATCGGCGAATCCCTGCTGGCGGAGCGGGTGCATCCACACCGGCAGCCGGTAATGATTGGCCATGCGCTCGAACACCGGGAAGAATTCGGGGTCGTCCAGCGCGCGACCGAGAATATTGGTGCCGATCTGAATCCCGCGAGCGCCGAGCTTTCCAATCGCGCGGTCCATCTCCGCGAGGGCCGATGGAATGTCGTTCATCGGCAAGGACGCGGCGAAAGTCGGAAACAATTTTGGAAAGCGTTTGCAGGCCTCCGCCAGACCGTCATTGACCGTGCGTGCCGCCGGCACCGAAATCTCCGGTTCGCCCAGCGCCTCGGGATGGGGAAGGCCCAGGGTCAGCACCTGGCGCAGTTCCGGCCAGCGGCCCAGCAACTCGACGCGCGCATCCAGATCGCACAGCACCGGGATGCTCGCCATGCGCTTGACGATGCCCACGTCCTTGGAATGCTGCTTCAGCAGTTCGAGATAGGCGGGCGGAATGAAATGGTTGAACGCATCGATTTTAATGTCGGTCACGGCGGCACTCCTCGCTGAGAGCGCATCTTGCACGAGGCGTGGCCGCAATCAAAAGAACGGCGGGTTCTTCTCTGTGCTTATTTCTCGCGCATGCCTTTTTCGATGACGTCCAGAACCGGCGCGAGGAAATAATCCATCATGGTGCGCGTTCCGGTCGCAATCGCGACATCGGCGGGAAGACCTGGCACCAGCCGCACCGCCGAAAAATCCTTCAGCGCATCGCGGTCCACCGTCACGGTGACGTTGAAATAAGGCTGGCCCGTGCGCTGATCCGTGAGGCGATCGGCAGAGACGGTGTCGACTTTTCCGGTGAGCTGCGGCAGCCGCCGTTGCTTGTAGGAATTGAAGCTGACATGGGCCGTCATGCCCTTGACGATGGTATCGGCATCGTCGGGACGCATATGTGCTTCGATCTCCAGCGCGTCATCGGCCGGCACGATTTCCATCACCGTGTCGCCCGGCTTGATCACCGCGCCCTTGGTATGGATCGCCAGATTAACAACCTTGCCGGAAACCGGCGCCACCAGGTCGAGCCGGGTCATGACGTCCTTGGCGGCGTTCAGCCGGGCCAGCACATCATATTTCTTGGTCTCCACATCGCGCAGATCGTTGGCGACGCTGGTGAGCTGCTGGTTGCGCAGATTGGTCATCTGCAGGTTGTTTTCTTCCGAGTTGAGTTCGATCTGCGCCATGTGCTCGGTGATCTGGCCGCCCTGTCCGGTCAAATCGGCGGCCTGCCGGCGCAGCGCCAGCACACGCGGCAATGTCGACAAGCCCTGCTTGTAGAGGTCCTCGACACCGCTGGCTTCCTGGTCGATCAACGCGCCTTGCTTGGTCACGGCATCCTGCTGGCTGTGCAGGCCGGCGATCTGGCTTTTGTTCTGTTCATTGCGCTGGGCCAGAATGTCGATCTGTTTGCCCAGCGAGTTCTTGCGGGTGAGGAAGGTGTTTTCTTCCACGGCAAGAATGGAGGCAACGTTGGGATCGTTCTTCTGGGCCAGCAATTCCGGAGGAAAGGTGATCTTTGGGGCGCCATCGCGTTCGGCGATCAGGCGCGCTTCCTGCGCCAGCAAACCATTGCCTTCATCCCGCAGCAGGGCGAAATTGCTTTGTGCCTGGGTTTCCTCAAGCCGAAGCAAAGGCTGACCCGCGTTGACGTTGTCGCCCTCGGCCACGAGCACCTCTTTAACGATGCCGCCTTCCAGATGTTGGATGGTCTTGCGGTGGCTTTCCACGACAATAACGCCGGGTGCGTTGACCGAGCTTTCGAGCTGGGCGAACGAAGCCCAGCCGAAAAAACCCACCACGAAGACGAGAATGACGATCATGCCTTTGCCGATCAGGCGGACCGGATTCATGAAAGACGTCTCGGGTTCGCCGTCGGCACCGCCAGTGTAGGCCTGCAGGGCTCCACCCATGGCGGGTTTTGCGGCTGCCATTTGGCGGGTGCTGTCGCTGGCCGCAACCGGCGCGTCACCGGGCGCATTGCGGGGGATCATGCCCCCATCTTTGGATTCGTCTTGCGGGTTCGCTTCATTGCTCACGAGCTTGCACTCCCCGTGGGTTCGACGGCGCCCCCATGAGCCGTGGCTAAAGGTACGACATTGGCCCCCTGCGGACGCATGGCCGGTGACCGCGAATACTGCGCCAGCACCTCGGCCTTACTGCCGAATGCGGCCACAGTGCCATTGGCTTGCAGCACCAGCATCTTATCCATATCGGCGAGCACGCTCGGGCGGTGTGCAATGACAATCACCGTGACGCCGAGCTGTTTCAGCGAGGCGATGGTCTGGATCAGCGCTTCCTCGCCGGGACCGTCGAGATTGGAATTGGGTTCGTCCAGCACCACGAGCTTGGGGTCGCCGTAAAGGGCGCGCGCCAGACCGACGCGTTGGCTCTGGCCGGCCGACAGGCGATGGCCGTTCTCACCAATCTCCGTATCGTAACCTTTCGGAAGCGCCAGGATCATCTGGTGCGCATGGGCAAGCTCGGCAGCGCGGACCACCGCAGCTGGATCTCCATCGCTCATACGCGCGATGTTGTCGCGTATGGTGCCGGTGAACAGCTCTACGTCCTGGGGCAGATAGCCGATGTAATGGGCAAGCTCCTTGCGCGGCCAGGCGTAGATGTTGGCCCCATCGAGCCGCACCACGCCGGCTGCCGGCGGCCAGGCGCCCACCAACAGGCGCGAGAGCGTCGATTTGCCCGAAGCCGACGGCCCGATAACGCCCATGGCTTCGCCGGCGGCAAGTTCGAAATTGATGTTGGTGAGAATCGGTTTGCGCGAGCCCGGCGCCATGTAATGCACGCTGTTGCACTGCAGCCGTCCGGTGGGGGCGGGCAGCGCCATGCCTTCTTCGCGTTTGGGCGCATTGGCGAGCAGATCGCTCAGTCGCGTGCGGGCCAGCCGGACCGCAATGATGTTCTTCCACATTCCGATCGCTTGCTCGATCGGCTGAAGCGCGCGTGAGCCGATGATGGTCGCGCCCAGCATCACCCCGCCGGTCGCCTTGTAATCCAGGATCAGGATCGCCCCCGTCGCCATGAGGGCAACCTGAATGAGCAGCCGCACCGCCTTGGACGTTGCCGAAATCCGGGCCTCGCGGTCCGACGCGCGCGAGGTCGTGCGCAAGGCCCCGACCCATTGCTTGCGCCAGCGGTCGACGAAGGTGGACGACATGC
>DATARE010000457.1:0-4419 GCA_036264295.1 Micropepsaceae bacterium
ACCAGCGATTCCTGGCTATATCCCATGCCGCCCATGATCTGGAGCGCTTCGTTGGAAACTTCCCAGCCGGCGAGATTGCAGGCGAGCTTGGCCACTGCCGCATCATATCCGGAAGGAAGCCCGTCTTTGGCATTGGCGATCGCGCGATACAGCAGCAATTGCGCGGCATCGAGTTTGACGGCAGCGTCGGCGAATTTCCATTGCACACCCTGAAACTCGCACAACAACTGCCCGAATTGTTTGCGGATGCGGGCATGCTCCCGCGCCACATTGAAGGCGTGGCGTCCCAATGCGAGGGCGCGCGCGGCATTGCCTAGCCGTTCGACATTGAATCCGGCGATCTGTTTTTTGAAGCCGCCTTCGCCGAGCAACACGTTCGCCGCCGGAATCCGGCAATTGTCGAAATAAAGCGGAGACCATTGCTCGCCGCTCATGAAACGCGATTCTTCTCCGATTGTGAATCCCGGTGCGCCCCGTTCGATCAGCACCGAACCGATGCCGCCAAGCCCGGGGCCATAGCGGACATAGACCAAGAAAAGCTCGGCTTCGGGACTGTGCGTGCTGAAGATCTTGCTGCCATTGACGACGAAATCGTTCCCGTCGCGCTGCGCAGATGTGCGAAGTTCGGTGACCGCCGATCCGGCATCCGGTTCGGTCATCCCCAGGCTGATGAGCTTGCGTCCTGCCAGCAGGTCGGGAAGAAAGCGCGCCTTCTGTTCCGGCGTGGCATATTCGGCAAAGGTGCGGATGGGACCGAAATTTCCCGCCTGCACGATATCCGCGCTTTTGGGACAGACGAGCGCGACTTCTTGAATCGCGATGACGGCATCCATCAGCGAGCCGCCAACCCCGCCATCGCGTTCCGCTATCGTGATCCCGAGCAGCCCTTGGTCCGAAAGCATGCGAGCTATGTCCCAGGGATAGGCCGGATCATGGGCGCGTTGCAGCGCGCCATCCGCCAATTTGGCTTGCGCGAAGCGCCGCACGGCATCGGCGAACGCCGCCTGCTCTTCAGTCAGTTCAAATTCCATCGTGGAACCGGCTCCCAGTCGATTCGCCGAAATTAGCGGGGCTGCGGCGCGAGCGCAAAACGTCAGTAGAGATCGAGCTGCTTTTGGGCCTCGAGATGCCAGAGCCGGGTGAGCAAGGTGGTTGCTTTGGTCTGGCCAATCACGGGCACCGCAAGCTCCAGATATTTCTCCTCCAACTCGGTATCGGTCAGGGGCATATCCGGATCGCCCTTGCGCGTCTGCTGCAGCAGCTGTTCACGGCGGCCGTCCTTGGCCTCGATGATCACACGCGCCGCCCGGCGGGCGGGGAAGTTTGCGTCGATACCAGGATCGACGGTCAGCACGATCCGCCGCATCAGATCGCGCGTCGCTGGCTCGCCAAGCCGTGCCGGCTCGAATGCTGCCAGCCTGACGCTGCCATGCACGAGTGCCGTCGCCACCGCATAGGGAAGGCTGAAACGGGCCTCCGCCGGTGTTGCGGGATTGGCATTGCCCGCCACCTGCAAGGCTTCGCCATAGGTAGCAATGTCCACATGCGCGATGTCGTGGGACGCAAGACCCATCCGGCGCTGAAGCGCCATCGCGCCATCGATGGCTGCGAAAATGTGTCCGCAGCAAGCGTGATTCTTGAACGTGATCGCAGCAATGTGGAAATCGCGCCCCAATGTCGCCAGTGCCGCCTCCCAATCCGGCCCGCCAGCCATGGCCCGTCCGAACCCGGCCTCGCCTTCCAGAATGTCGAGCGATCCCGTGACGCCTTCACGCGCGGCCATCGCGGCCAGAAGCCCGGCTTCTGCGGCGCGGCCGGCATGAAGCGGCTTCGACATCGAATCCATGCGGAACGCCTGTTGCAAACCGGCAGCGAATGTGGCGGCGGTTGCGAGCGCATGTGCAAAGGCGCGTGGATTAAGATCGCAAATCACCGCGGCAGCCGCGGCGGCGCCGAATGTGCCTGCGGTACCGGTGCTGTGCCAGAACCGGTAATGCGCGCGCCCCATTGCAGCACCGATGCGGGTGGAGATTTCATAACCGGCAATGACGGCTTTCAGGAAACGATCGCCATCGGCGCCGCTGGCTTGCGCAGCCGCGAGCGCGGCGGCGATGGTCGGCGCGCCCGGATGGTAGATAGCTTCGCGGAATATATCGTCGACTTCCATCGTATGCGCCGCGGTCCCGTTGATCAGTGCGGCGGCACGCGTTGTGGCTTGCCGTCCGAACGCCAATCGGGCGGCCCCCCGGTCCAATTCCTCGCGCAGTGCTTTCTCCAACAGCACAGCGGGGGCAGCTATCGCGCCCGGCAGCAAGGCCGCATACCAATCGATCACCGCCCGCTTGGCATGGTGCAGAATGTCGGCAGAAATTGGCTGCTTTGCGAAATCAGCGGCAAATTCGGCATATCTTTCGGCGATGGTCATCGGCAGGTCGCTCTATTGCGGATCATCGCCATGAGTCTGCTCCCATGCAGCTTCGATTGAAATCCGCGCAAATGGTTTGGTCTTGGCCTTGGTTTGCGTTCCGCCACTGCACGATCCGGAGACGAACCAAAGACTGACAGATACTGGCAAAGATAGCGCTGAAATGTTATCCCCGAAAACAAGGGGGGCTTCTGACGTCGTTTCATCGAAGAGGGGCTCCTATGAATGCGTTCGCTCGCCGGCTTGTGTTGCGTGCTTCTCGGGCCGTATCTGGGCTTCATGGGTTCAGGCAAGTTTGCGGTCCCGACGCATTGTTGCCACAAGGCAACTTCTTGAGATTTGCTTTTGGTTCCGCCGCGCTGGGTTTTTCCACCGCGGCATTTGCTGCAGATTTCAATGTCGGAAATCAGACGGATTGGAATACCGCGGTCGCTGCGATCAACGGCGCTGCCAGCGGCTCGACAAATACGATCAATTTTACAAGCGGCTTCACGCTGACGAGTTCGCTCAATCCCATCGCCGTGAGCAATACAAATGTCACGACCATCATCAACGGCAACAACCACGTCGTGGATGGTGCGTCCAATTTTCAAGGAATTGTGGTCAATGGCGCCAATGCGCCAATCGTCAGCGCTTCAAATCTTTCGCTGACGAATACCGCAGCGCGTGGTGGCGATGGCCAGAACGGGCAGAACGGTTATTTCAGCGGCGGCTTGTCTTACGGTTCGGGCGGCGGCGGTGGTGGCGGCGGTGCCGCGGGTGGCGGCCTTTATGTCGGCAGCGGCGCACAGGTTACGCTGACCGGGGTGACATTCGCCGGCAATGCGGCAGTCGGAGGGGCCGGCGGCGCGGGCGGCTCCGCCCAGAACACCGCTCCCGATCCGGTCAATGGCGGCAATGGCGGCGATGGCGGCGGCTTCAACGGAATCGGTGTCGGGGGCGCGGGTGGTGTCGGCGGACATGCGGGGACGCAAGGAACCGTCGGTACCGCAGCTTCCTCTAGCGGTGCTGGCGGCGGCGGCGGCGGTGGCTCCGGTACGACAAATAGTACGTCTTACACACCCAATAATGATGGTGGAGCGGGAAGTTCGCCCGGCGGCAATGGCGGGCGGGACGGGGATGGCGTAACCAACTTCGGTGGCAATAGTGGTCCTGGTGCCGATGGCGGTTTCGGCGGATCCGGCGGTGGGGCCCAGGGCGGTGCAATTTATGTTGCCACTGGGGGGACGCTGACCATAAACGACACGCCGATTTCGGGGACGTCGGTCACCGGCGGCGCGGGCGGCGCTGCCGGCGTCGGACAGGGCCCCAGCAATTTCGATGGCGCTCCGGGAGCCGTAGGCTCTGCCACCGGTAGTGCGATGTTCATCAACGGCACCACGGCCAATGTCGGCGTTTCGGCTGGCACTGTCACCTATTCGGGTACGATTGCCGGGACTGGCCTGACCACCGGCGGCGTCAACACCGCTCTCGTCAAGACCGGCACAGGCACGCTGGTTCTGTCCGGGGTGAACACATATACCGGCAACACGGTCGTCAGCGGCGGAATAGTGAGTATTGCCGCCAACAGCAATCTGGGCAACGCCGCCAACGCGCTCGTCTTGCAAGATGGGTCCGGGGTGGCCTTCACCGGCAGCTTTACGACCAGCCGCGCGATCACCGTCGCGGGCGATCCGATCTTCGATGTGGCGAGCGGTCAGACCGTAACGATCAGCACTGCGATCGCGAACGGGGGCGCACCCGGCGATGTCGCGAAAACCAATACGGGTACGTTGGTTTTAAGTGCGGTAAACACCTATACCGGCCCCACGACAATTACGGCCGGAACTTTGACACTCACTGGAGCCGGCAAGATCGCCACCTCCAGTTCGGTCATCGATAATGGCACATTCGATATTTCCGGCGTAACCGGCACCGGCACGTCGATCGTCTCCTTGTCGGGTTCGGCGTCGGGCTCAGTGGTGCTCGGATCGAAGACCCTCACGATCACCAGC
>DATARE010000190.1:0-8365 GCA_036264295.1 Micropepsaceae bacterium
ATCGCCCACGGGTGAGAGCGCATCGGCAAACTCCTCCGCCCCCGGCTCCAAGATCAGATCGGACACGCCGAAGCGCGGCGTGCTGATCTGTTCACGCTCCACCAACGCCCCGCCATTGAAGGGATCGATCAGCGCCTCGCTGCCCTTGAGTGTGAGCTTCAGCAGAAAATGTCCGGGCGAAAGCAACCCGCAAGCGCCCATGCCGCCGGCGCGGGCGGCGTGGATATAAAGAATCCCGAGCGCCACCGGCAAACCCCGCCGCCTTTCGATCACCGCGATCATATCCGCGTTCAAAGGATCGTCGTAATGCTCGCGTTCGCCCTCATAGCCGTAATGGGCGGCAATGATCGAGGAGAGCGCGCGCGCGCCGCTTTCCGCATGGCGCGCGAAATGGGATTCGGCTTTCACCGCATCGGCGATTTCGCTCAGATGGGCGCGAAGCGGCGCGAGATTCTTCTCCGGGCGATCGAGCGCGGCCAGCATCAATGCCGCGCTTGCCAGATCATGCGGCCCCTCTCCCGCTTCCCCGAGCCGCCGCAGAAACTCTGCGGGCGCAATCTCGGTAGCTGCAGGCGTGGTGGGCCGCGAGGTGATCATTTCGACTCGGAATTGGAATCGGCAGCGGTTTCATTGCCAGGACGAATCGGGTCGTCCTTCAACACGACATAGTTCTCGACTCTTTTTGCACCGTTGAGCTTTTCCGCATGCGCAATGACGCGATCCATCTCGCCCTGATCCTGCGCAACGCCCATCAGATACACGACACCATGCACCACATCGGTGGTGTAATTCACGTCGTGGATGGATTTGTCGGCAAGCAGGATGGTCGCGAGCTGGGTGCGCATGATGAGATCGGACGGCCCATCCAGCCACCCCGAAAAATCGGACACTTCGATATCGTTGTCGACCTTGCGCACGCCATTGACTCCCCAGGCGATGCGGGTGGCATCGAGCCGGGCTTCGGGCGTATCGACGCGGCCCGCCAGCAGCACACGTCCCTCGACCACTGTGGTGGAAGTATGGAAATAGAGTTTCTCCTCCGCCAAACGCCCATCGAGCGTGGCCTTGATCACGGTATCGTCGAGTGCGTGACCAATCGTGCGTTCCTGGCGCGCGGCAGAAATGCCTGCCACGGCGCCGCCTGCCGCGACTGCCACACAACCCGACAGAACGGGGATCAAGGCCACGGGAACCAGACGAACGAGAAACCGCCAATGCGACACCATCGGAATTCTCCTCAAACTACGCGCCGTTTACGAACCCGGCCGCCACGCATCCTTGAGATGAACCGGCCAACGCCGCGGGGTGACCAAGACCGCGTCGAATCGCACGCCTTTGTGGCGTAAACCGGGCCGGGCGCCCAAGTAAAGCTCTGCCGCGCGGGCAATGCGCTGCCGTTGGCGGATGCTGACCGCTTCAATGGCATGATTTTCCAGCCCTCGTGCCTTGACCTCGACAAAGCAGATGAGTCCGGACGGACTCTTGACGATGAGATCAAGTTCGCCGGCCCGGGTTCTTACGCGCCTTCCGATCACGCGATAGAATTTACAAGCGAGGAACAAAGCCGCAAGCGTTTCGCTGCGCCGGCCATGGGTTTCAGCGGCCTTGCCGCGTTCAAATCTACCCCGCATCGGCGGACTCGTCGCCGTTCTTCAAAGCCAGCGCGCGCATGTAGACGGCGCGCCGCGCGGCGCCGGTGGCATCGGCGATAAGAGCCGCCGCCGCTTTGACGGGCATGAAGGGCAGTGCCTGCTTCAGAAGACCGTCGATTTGCGCCGCATCGGGGGGGACATCTTCGCCTGGCGGCGCTACCAGCACCACGATTTCTCCACGGGGGGGCGTCTCGGCGTAATACGCCGCCAGTTCGGGCAGCGTCCCCCGGCGCACCTCCTCATGGAGCTTGGTCAATTCGCGCGCCACCGCCGCATCGAGGCCGCCCAGGATGTGCGCCATCTCCGCGAGCGATTCTCCCAATCGATTGGGGGATTCGAACAGGATCAGCGTCGCGGGAATAGCTTTGAGCCGTTCCAGGCGAGTGCGCCTTTCGCCCCCCTTGGCGGGAAGAAACCCACCGAAGAAAAACTGGTCGGTGGGTAGGCCCGCAGCGGTCAAACCGGCAAGCACGGCAGATGCACCGGGAATGGGAAAGACGGGCAGCCCTTCCGCCAGAGCCTCGCGCACCAACCGGTGTCCCGGATCGGAGATCAAAGGGGTTCCGGCATCGCTGACCAGCGCGAGCCGGCCGCCCGCCTGGAGCCTCGCCAGCAATTTCGGGCGCATCGAAGCGCCGTTGTGATCGTTGTAGACGAGCAGAGGCCGGCTGATGCCATAAAGCGCGAGGAGGCGGGACGTGACGCGGGTGTCTTCCGCCACAATCACATCGCAATGTTTCAGGACATTCAGCGCCCGAAGCGTGATGTCGGCCGCGTTGCCGATGGGCGTTGCCGTAACATAAAGACCAGGTTCGAGGACTGCAGCGTCTTGGCCGATTTCGAGATTCTCCCCAGCAGCCGGCGCGGTACGGGATTTACCGCGCGCACCGCCGCGCCTAGGGTCGCGTTCGGATTCGGTGTCCGTGTCCCCGGCGATAGTGCCAGGGGAATCGGCCGCGAAAGCAGGCGCCAGGAAGGGAGCCGCGGCGGATGAGTGTCTTTGGGATTTTTTCCGGTGACGCGTCACGTCCGGCGAGTCCTTTGAGTGCCGATCTTGCCTCGCGCGAATCGCGCGGGCGAGTCTGCGCGATTGCGGCAGTGCTGGCGATAGGGGTGGTGCTCGCCGGATGCCAGACCATGAAGCCGATGGCAAAGGCCCCACCACCGCCACCACCTCCCCCGCCGCAGACCATGGCGATGCTGCCGCCACCGCCGCCACCGCCGCCGACCCGGCGTGAGCAGCCCAATTTCTACCGTTTGCGGAATTCGCCGGCCGGGGTCGTTCCCGCGCGCGTCGCGCTGTTGCTGCCGCTTTCGGGGGGCAGTGCCGAGACGCGCAGGGTTGCCGAGGCGCTGGAAAAAGCCGCCGAAATGTCGGTGTTCGACGCCAAGAGCACGGAAATCCTGCTGATGCCGCGCGATGATGGAGGGACGCCGGAAAAAGCCGCGGAGGCGGCGGCCAAGGCCATCGCCGATGGCGCAGAGATCATCGTCGGCCCCTTGTTTGCCGCCAATGTCACAGCGGTGGCGCCCATTGCGCGCGCCGGCAAGGTGCCGGTGATCGCGCTGTCGAGCGACCGATCGGTGGGAGGCAACGGTGTTTACCTGCTGAGCTTTCAGCCGGAGACGGAGGTCAATCGCATCATCTCCTATGCCGCGCGCACCGGCCATAGCCGGTTTGCCGCGATGATTCCCAAAACCGCCTATGGCGAGAAGGTGCAATCGGCCTTTCGCGATTCGGTTTCGCGCGCCGGTGGGCAAGTCGCCGATATCCAGACTTTCGATGAGAGGCCGCAAATGGTCGGCCCGCCAGCCAAAGCGGCGGCCATGTCGGGTGCGGACGCGATCCTGATCGCCGAGGGCGGCGCCATGCTGCAGGCTATCGGTCCGGCGCTCGCGCTCAACGGCGTGACGAGCCGCACGCTCCAATTCCTAGGGACCGGTCTATGGGACGACCCGTCGATCGCACGGGAGCCGGTGCTCGCGAATGGCCGGTTCGCCGCTCCGCCGCCGGAAAGCTTTCGTAGCTTTTCGACGCATTACCGTGATGTCTATGAAGCGAACCCGCCGCGGATCGCGACCCTCTCCTATGATGCGATGTCGCTGGTTGCGCTGCTGGCGCGCGGACGGCCTTATCAGCGTTTCACCGATGTGGCGCTGACGGACCCCAAGGGGTTCTCGGGCATCGACGGAATTTTCCGCTTCCGCGACGATGGCTCGGCGGAGCGTGGCCTGGCGATCCTGGAGGTGGGGCAGGGCGGATTTTCCGTGATTGATCCGGCACCCAAATCCTTCCCCCAACCGGGGTTTTAGCAATTTGATTGCTTTACCGTTTCGTCTTGGCCGGCCTCCGTGCCGGCCACCCATGATCTCGATCTCCAGGGTGTTCATGGGTCGCCGGGACAAGCCCGGCGATGACGGATTTCTCCTCACTGGTCTTAAATCGATCTAACCGGGCCACTGTGGTTGGAGAGAATCCGCCAGTTCGCGGATAACCCCGTTCAGCACCAGCCGGCCCGCGGGCGTCGCGGCAAGGCGGCCGTTCTCCATCATCACCAGCCCTGCTGCCTGGAGCGAGACTACGACGGATGGTGAGGGCGCGACGCCCCAGCGGGACCGATAGGCGTTCAAATCCAAACCTTCGCTCAATCGAACACTCATCAGCAGATTTTCGCGGGCGGATTCTTCCCTGCTGAGTTCAGTAAGAACGAGGCTGCTGGATTTTTCTTCCACCTCCGTGAGCCAGCGCTCCGGCAGGCGTTCGGCCTGCGTTGCCAAACCGCGTTCGGCAATGCTCAGCCGGCCATGGGAGCCGGGCCCGACTCCCGCATAATCGCCATAGCGCCAATAGGTTAGATTGTGCCGGCTTTCCGCGCCCGGCCGCGCATGATTGGAAACCTCATAAACCGTCAGCCCCGCTGAATCGCAAAACTCCTGGGTAATTTCATAGAGATCGGCTGCCCGATCCTCGTTCGGCACAATAAGTTTGCCTTGGCGGGCCAGAGTCGCATAGGCCGTGCCAGGCTCGATGGTGAGTTGGTAAAGCGACAGGTGTTCGGTGCCATAGGAAAGCGCATCCTTCAGCTCCGTCGTCCACGCCTCGTCGCTCTGCCCGGGCCGCGCATAGATCAGATCGAAGCTGACGCGGGGAAAAACGCTCAAGCCCAACCGGATCGCTTCGCGAGCCTCTTCCACGCCATGCAGACGTCCAAGAGCTTTCAGCGCGGACTCGTCCAGCGCCTGCACGCCAATGGAAACCCGGTTGACCCCGGCAGCGTGGTAATCACGAAACCGCCCCTGCTCGACGCTGTTGGGATTGGCCTCCAGGGTGATTTCCGCCGCCGGCGATACGGGCCACAGCCCGCCAATCGCATCCAGCACTGTCCCCACTGCAGCGCCGCTCATCAGCGACGGCGTGCCCCCTCCGAAAAAGATGCTGCCCACTTCGGGGCGCGTCGCACCCTGCAAGGCGGCCACGGCCCCAAGCTCTTTGGCAATGGCCCGCGCCCAGCGCGCCTCGTCATAACGCTCGCGGACATGGGAGTTGAAATCGCAATAGGGGCATTTGGCGGCACAGAACGGCCAATGCACGTAGACGGCAAACGCGGTCATTGCTGCCCAGCCGGAGCGATGACGCTGCTGACGAATTTCGCGAAGGCGCGGGCGCGATGCGACATGGCATGTTTGGCGGCCGGATCCATTTCGCCGAACGCCATGCGGTAGCCTTCCGGCACGAAAATCGGGTCATAACCGAAGCCCTTGTCACCGCGCGGCGGAAAGGCGAGCGCGCCGAAGACACGCCCTTCGAAGATGTGGGTTTGTTCGCCCGGCGCGGCAAGGGCCAGCGCACAGACGAAATGCGCGCGCATGTCATGCGTGGCGGTTTGGTGCAATTCCTCTTCCACGCGGCGCATGGCAAGGCGGAAATCCTTTGCCGGTCCCGCCCAGCGCGCCGAATAAATTCCCGGTGCGCCGTCGAGCGCCGCCACGCACAAACCGGAATCATCGGACAGCGCCGGCAAACCCGATGCGCGCATGGCCGCATCGGCTTTCAATGCAGCGTTTTCGGCGAAGCTGGTTCCGGTTTCTTCCGGCTCGGGCAGACCAAGCTCGGCGGCGCCCAATGTCTGGATGCCGAAGGGCGCAATCAAATCCCGGATCTCCGTCACCTTGCCGGGATTGTGACTTGCCACCACAAGCCGATCGCCGGCCTTCAGCTGGATCACAGTTTGAGAACCTCTTTCTGCAGCGCGACCAATTCACCCGCCCCTTTGCGCGCCAGCGCCAGAAGTTGGCCGAATTCCGCTTCGCTGAACGGCACGCCTTCGGCAGTGCCCTGAATTTCCACGATCCCGCCAGAACCCGTCAGTACGAAATTGGAATCGGTTCCCGCGGTGGAATCCTCCGGGTAATCGAGATCGAGCACCGGCACGTTCTCGTAAATGCCGCAGGAGACCGCCGCGACATGGTCTTTAATGGCATGGCGCGCAATCAGCTTGGTGCCGGCCATGAAGCTGATGCACTGATAGAGCGCGACAAAGCCGCCCGTGATCGACGCTGTCCGCGTGCCGCCATCGGCCTGGAGCACGTCGCAATCGATGATGATCTGCCGCTCCCCCAGCAATTCGAGCGCGGTGATAGCCCGCAAGGAGCGCCCGATCAGCCGCTGAATTTCCTGGGTGCGCCCGCTTTGCTTTCCGGCCGCCGCCTCCCGTCTTGTCCGTTCCGAGGTCGCGCGCGGCAGCATGCCATATTCGGCTGTGACCCAGCCGCGTCCGGTTCCACGCAGAAAGGGCGGCGCTTGGTTTTCCAGCGTCGCGGTGCAGAGCACATGGGTATCGCCGAATTTGACGAGGCACGAACCCTCGGCATGGCGCAGCACACCGGGTTCCAGGCTGACACGGCGCATCTCGTCGGGACGGCGGGCTGAGGGGCGGCTGAAAGGGCCCATGGATGCTCTCTTGAAGTTGGGGGTCGTTGCCTTTACCTAGCGGCCATCACCCTCAGGTGCAAATGGGCCAAAACCGCGGAAATACGTTAGAATTGCCATTTTGAACGCGATGGAAGCCAGGACCCCCAAAGCCATGGCCGGCGATTTTGTAGCAAGCGAGCTCGGCAACCGCCCGCGGGAGGTGTTCCGGCATCTGGTGGAAGCCTATCTTTCCTCCGGCGAGCCCGTGGGCTCACGCACACTGTCGCAGCGTCTTCCGCTTGCGCTTTCGCCTGCCTCGATCCGCAATGTCATGGCAGATCTGGAAGGTATGGGCCTGCTTTATGCCCCCCACACCAGCGCGGGCAGAGTTCCGACCGAAAAGGGTCTGCGCCTGTTCGTCGACGGGATGTTGCAAGTCGGCGATCTGACCGCCGAGGAGCGCGCCTCTATCGAGGATCGTATCGCCGCCTCGGGACGTCCGTTCGAGGACGTGCTGAGCCAGGCGGCGAGCCTGTTATCGGGCCTGTCGCGCTGCGCCGGGCTTTTGGTGGCGGGCAAACAGGAGGCCCCGCTCAAACATGTGGAATTTGTCGCCATCAGCCCAGGCAAAGCGCTGGCCATTTTGGTGGGCATCGATGGCAGCGTCGAAAACCGGCTGATCGATACACCGCTCGGTTTGCCCACGTCTGCCTTGGCGGAAGCCGGAAATTACCTTTCCGCCAAGCTGCAAGGCCGCACCTTGGATGCCGCACGGGCCGAAATCCTCAAAGAGATCGAGGAGGAGCGGACCGAGCTGGACGCGCTGACCGCCCGCATTGTGGCAGAGGGCTTGGCGACGCTGTCCGCCCGGCCCCACGGTGCAACCGACCCCGCCGGCGATAAGATCCTGATCGTGCGCGGCGCCTCGAACCTGTTGGATGACATCGAAGCGCAAGGCGATCTGGCCCGCGTCCGAACGCTGTTTGACGATATCGAACGCAAAAACGATCTGATCGGCTTGTTGGAGCTTGCCCGCAAAGGCGAAGGCGTTCACATCTTCATCGGTTCGGAAAACAAATTGTTCTCGCTGTCGGGCTCTTCGATCGTGGCGGCGCCCTATGCCGACGCCAAGGGCAAGGTGGTGGGCGTTATTGGAGTCATCGGCCCAACCCGGCTGAACTATGCCCGCATCATTCCTATGGTCGATTATACAGCGCGCGTGGTCGGCCGGCTTCTGGCATAGACCGGAGCCAGCGCTCGCATTAAGGAGTCCCATGTCTGCGGAAAACGACAACCAGCCCTTGCCCGAAGAGACGGCACAACCCGGTGCGGACGAGCAGGAAGCGGTCCATGGCTTGATCAATGCCCTGCGGGCCGACGCCGAGGCGCACAAGGATCGTGCTCTGCGGGCATTGGCCGAAGTGGAAAATGTGCGCAAGCGTCTGGAGCGTGAGCGCGACGAGGCGCGCACCTACAGCGTCAGCCGCTTCGCGCGCGATGTGCTGACTGTGGCCGACAATCTTTCCCGCGCCTTGGCTGCCATGCCCGCCGACGCGCGCGCCAAAGCCGATGATGCGACGAAAGCGGTCCTTGAGGGTGTCGAAGCGACAGAGCGGGAACTGAAGGCCGCTCTGGGGCGCCACGGCATCAAACCCATCGAAGCCGAAGGTGCGAAATTCGATCCGCATCTGCACCAGGCCATTGCCGAAGTGCCGGCCCAGGGCACCGAGCCGGGAACCGTGATGCATGTGGTCCAGCCGGGCTACACCATCGGCGACCGGCTGCTGCGCCCGGCCATGGT
>DATARE010000196.1:0-3424 GCA_036264295.1 Micropepsaceae bacterium
GGCCGTTTCTGGATGTGGGCCGGTCCATTCTTTTGCGTGTCGTGGGCGATTGGATCGATGACGAATTGAAGCTGCGCGCCATATCGGTCGAAGACCTCGATGCGGCAGCCGCGCAAGCCGGCGAGGGGCTCAAGATCAGGCTGTCCGATCCGGCGCCCATCCCGGTCATTGCGCGGGAGCTGAAGACCGCCGGCAAGGGCCTCATCACGTTGATCGTGCCCGGGGCTTCCGAAAATCAGGAAGTAGAGATCGCGCTGCCCAAACGGGTTCAGGTCAATCCGCAGCTCAAATCCACGCTCGCCTCGCTCGCCGGCGTTCTGGAAATCGAGACGGTGTGATGGCGCGTAACTGGCTGTGGGTTGGAACAGGTCTGGACCTCGTTCTGCTGGGGCTGGCGTTCTACATGGCCATTGCGACCGTGGATGTGGTGAGCCGAAGCGACCGCTCGCCCTTGGCCATTGGAATAGCGGGCGTGTTTCTGGTGTTTCCCGCTCTATGCCTGCTCGCATTATGGGCCGCATGGCGTGCGCAGAAGCGGCGCCGTTCTCCTATTCGCATCGCGGCGATGTTCGCGGCGCCCTGGCTTTATGGCGTGTTTCTGCTGATGTTTCTCAACTACGCCTAAAACCGGAATGTGTGACCCAGCCGCACCGAAACCAGTGAGCGCTGCGCCGCAAAACGCTGGCGCTCGAAAAACGATTCGCCGGTGATGATCGCGCCTTGGCCCAGCGAGACGAAGATCTCGTTGCCCGGCTCATATTCCCAACGATAGCGCGCCAGAAACGCGAAATTGGCGCTGATATTGTCATATTGGCCCTGCATATCCAGGGACATGTCTGGGATGAAATTGATGATCGCTTCCAGTGCGAGAAGATGAATGTCCACATTTCCCGATGGCAGCGAGATGAACGTTCCTTCGTAACTCGGCAGCAGCTCGAAATACGCATTCGGCCGATAGGAAAGCGCGATTTTGCTGTGCAGAGAATATCCATCATAGAAACTGCAACAGGTGATTTCGGTATCGATGGCAAGCGGCCGCCCGTCAAATGTGCGCAGCCGCACATAACCGTTCGTCCAGTTATAGTCACGGTTCTGCACCGGTACGCGTCCGGGCAGAAAGAACGGCACCGGCACGCCTTCTTCGCTGTTGATGATCTTTACGGTCACCTCGTCGCCTGCGGTCGAGGCGGCGCGCGCGGTCAGATCGTTGCTGCGCGATTGTAGCCGGTCATGCATATCGGTGACGAATTCGTAATTGGTGTCGAATTCGAGCTGATTCAGAAACATCCCGCGATAGCGGTCGAGATGCGTGACGCTGCCGTCATATTGGCGGATGCCGGTGCGGTTGATGAAGCCGAGCGCCGGTTTGAAATTGTCGCCGATCTGTTTGAACACAAAATCGCCGCCCCAAGGTTCGTTGGGAAATCCGAGCGCCAGAGCCGAAGACGAGTCATCGCCGAGTGCGCTCGAAAAGCTGCGGTCGTAAAACGCATCGGCGGTGACGATCCTGTTCCCCAGGAAATGGGAATCCAGATATTGAAAATCCGCGCCCGCGACGCTGTTCCGTGTGTTTCCGGTCGGATCGCCATTGGTCAGCACGATGCCGAATTTCGACTGCGAAAATATCGGATGCGTGATGCGCGCAACCGACAGCACCTGCCCCTGCGTGGTCGGCGTGTCGTTCGTCATGACGCTCAGCGCGCCGATGCCGAACCCGGCGTATTCGCCGGACAATTTCCCGCCTGCGAGAATCGTCACCGGCACGCCTTGAACAAGCCCGATATTGCGCGAAAAGAATGGCCGGCCGTTGTTGGAATTCTTGTCATTGACGTTGCGCAGGAAATTGTGGCCGCCGAATTCGAATGCCGCCGCATCCTGTAGAAAGAAATCGCGCGTCTCGGGCGTGAACAGCGAAAACCGCGTCGTGTTCACTTGGCGCACGTCCAGCGGCGCATCGGAAAAATCCGGGTTCAGGGTCAGTGTCCCGGTCAAAGCCGGCGTGACTTTGTAAAAGGCATTGAGGCCCCCGGTGATGCTGAGGCTGGCCCGGTCCGTGGGCACGTGCCAATCGCGTTTCATGCGCATTGCGCCGTAGACCTGAACATCAAGTCCGAGCCCGCGATTGATATCGGCGATGCCGGTCAGATCGCCATTCTGGCTGATATCGGTGAAGGCAAGCGTCGGATTGTAGCCCGACCAATAGAGCCGTTCGTTCTTGTGCCGGATGCGGCGGGAAAAATCGAAACCCCATTCGGCTTGGGCGGCGTCATAGGAAAGATCGCGAAACGGAATCGCGACTTCGGCGGTCCAGCCATCGGCAACGCGCCGGACCTTTGCGGCCCAGATCGTATTCCATTGGGTGAGTTCCTGGGTGTTGTTCAGTTCGAGTTCGTCGGTCCGGCCGCCCGACGCGCCGACTTCGAAACTGTAGGCGTTGCGGCGGCTCTGCCCCGGGTCCAACTGAATGACAAAGGAATCGGCGGTGTAGAGCGGGCCGTCGCGCTGCATGGAGCGAACGACAATGTCGTCCGGCTGGCTGTCGTAATTGTAGACGCCGAAATAGAGATTGTTCTCGTCATACAGAATCCGCACCACCGTCCGTTCGGTGGGCATCGCGCCGGGATTGGGCTGCTTCTGGGTGAATTGGTCGATGATTGCTGCCTTGGCCCATATGGGGTCCGAAAGATCCCCATCGATGGTGGGGGCTTCCACCGGCGCAATCCGCACGGCGCGCGCCATGGGGCGCGCCGGGGCCGCGACATTTGTCTGCGCCGGTTGGGCTGCCGCTAACCCGCACCAGCCAAAGATGAGCAACGCTGGCGCCGCCCGCGCGCCCAGCGCAAACCTTCGATGCGTCACGTTTCCCCCCGGGCGCCACGGCGCCCGATTCTTTGTATTTATGAGGGGATTATGACGGAGCGTTCATCTTCCGCATATCGCAGGAATGAGCATATGGCTGTGAGGTGCGGTACGGCGCGCCGTGTAGGGCGCGGCTGGGCGGCCCCGGGCGCTTGCGCAGCGCAGCAGAACTACCTATAAGCCCGGCCATCCCGCACGCGGGGCCGGGCCTTCCAGCCGGTCATGGTTGGAGCCCTTCCGGTGTTCGTAGGACACAATCCTACGGATCACACCCCGCGCCAGGCTGAACCGGAAAACAGGAGCTTTCTAATGGCATTGCCAGATTTCAATTTGCGCCAGCTTTTGGAGGCAGGCGCGCATTTCGGTCATCGCACGCAACGCTGGAACCCCAAGATGGGGCGCTATCTGTTTGGCGTGCGCAACGACATCCACATCATCGATCTCACGCAGACCGTGCCGCTGTTGCATCAGGCGCTGGTCACGATGCGCGATGTCGTGGCGGGCGGCGGCCGTGTGCTGTTTGTCGGCACCAAGCGCCAAGCGGCCGAACCGGTCGCGGCGGGCG
>DATARE010000207.1:0-14333 GCA_036264295.1 Micropepsaceae bacterium
CCCCGCAACGCACAAAACAACAACGCGCATGACACCCTCCCCTGTTGGAAACCGTCACTCGGCACGCCTGGAATTTGCCCGTCGGAATTTTGAAGTCCCACGATAGCACTTCGCAAGCCGCGGCAGAAAGGTCTCCCGAGCCGCCAAATATTTGTGCTTCACGGGTTTGGCGAACCGGCCTATTTGTGTTTGAGACTTGGTATCGGCAGGCTGCGTGCGAATGTCCCCAAAACGCTTTTTTGTATCCCTGCTTGCCGCGAGCGCGATGCTGGCGCCTGCGCATGCAGCCGCGCCCAGCGATTTCTACAAGGGCCGCACCATCTTCGTTCTCGTCGGCTTCACACCCGGCGGCGGTTACGATCTGTATGCGCGGCTTCTGGCGCAGCATCTGGGCAAGCACATTCCCGGCAACCCCACGGTCGTGACGCAGAACATGCCCGGCGCGGGCTCCTTGAAGGCGGTGAACTATCTTTATTCCGTCGCGCCCAAGGACGGCACCTATATCGCCACCTTCGGCCGCGAGCAGGTGGTCGCGCCTCTGTTCGGCCAAGCCAATTTCGACGCCGCCAAACTGACTTGGCTGGGCAGCGTGACCAAGGAAACCAGTGTCTGCGTCAGCTGGTATCAATCCCCGATCAAATCCTGGAACGACGCCATGTCCCGGCAATTCACCGTTGGCGGTTCGGCTGCCGGTGCCGATCCGGACAATTTCAGCAATCTCTACCGGCATGTGTTCGGTGCCAAGATCAAGCTGGCCACCGGTTTCCCCGGCACCAGCGACATCACGCTCGCCATGCAGCGCCGCGAGGTGGATGGGCTATGCGGCTTTTCCTGGAGCACGCTCAAAAGCCATTACGGCAGTTGGCTGCACGACAAGAAGGTGAATGTGCTGATCCAGGCGGGTACGAAACGGAGCCCGGATTTGCCGGATGTGCCGGCGGCCAGCGAATTCGCCAAGACGCCGGAGCAGCATCAGATTCTGGATTTCGTGCTTGCGACGCAAATCACGGCGCGTCCCTTCGCAGCCCCGCCGGGCATTCCTGCCGACCGCAAGGCGATTTTGCGCAGCGCCTTCGACGAGACGATGAAGGACCCCGCCTTCCTTGCGGGCGCGGAGAAATTGCAGCTTGAGGTCAATCCGGTGCGCGGCGCGGAAGTCGATGCGGTCGTTCACGGGCTGTACGCGACACCAAAAGAAACGGTCGCAAAAGCCGCCCGCGCGCTGGCCAACTGAACGTGGCCAATCGGAACGCCGCACCAAAGCAGCGTTCCGATTTCGATGCGTGTCCTAAAGCTGAGTCAGCAAATGATCGCCGCTGGAGGCGCCGAAAGCGCCGGGCTCTTCCAAATTGAGCTGTTTCACCACGCCATCCTCCACCAGCATGGAATAGCGGCGGCTGCGCTTGCCCATGCCGTTCTTGGACATGTCGGCCTCTGCACCGACGGCCCGCGCGAAATCGCCATTGCCGTCGGCCAGCATCGTCACCTTGCCGACGGTCTGGCTTTGCTCGCCCCATGCGCGCATGACGGCCGGGTCGTTCACGGAAATGCACGCGATAATGTCAATACCCTTCTTTTTCAGCGCATCGGCATTGTTGGCAAAGCTTGGCAGGTGCTTGGCCGAGCAGGTCGAGGTGAACGCCCCCGGCACCGCGAACAAGGCCACGCGTTTGCCCTTGAAAAACTCGTCCGTGGTCACGTCCTGCACGCCGCCTTCTGCAACCTGACGGATGGTCACCGATGGAATCCTGTCCCCGATCTTGATCATTGCGTTTCACTTTCCTGGTGATGGCCTCTGGCTCGCGGCTTTTATCGCACTGCACCGCGGCCCGGAAGATGCAAATTCCCATGGTCTTTCTGCCTCGGCCCCTTTGCGTTCGTCCCCCGCCTGAATAAGCTGATCCCATGGCGTCGGCTCACGACCACCGTTCGGATGAAGGCGAAAGCTTCCTCGAAGGCAAGCTTTTGATCGCGCTTCCCGGCATGGGTGACGAACGGTTCGCCCAAACGGTGATCTATATGTGCGCCCATTCGTCGAAAGGCGCGATGGGCATCGTCATCAACAAACCCATTCCCGGGCTTAGCTTCGCCGAGGTGATGAAGCAGCTCAAGATTGAAACCAAACCCTCGGCGGCGGAGCTTCCGATTCTCTATGGCGGTCCGGTGGAAACGGGACGCGGTTTTGTGCTCCACAGCGGCGATTATGAGAGCAGCGATTCCACCATGCCGGTGTCGCAGGATATCTCGCTTACGGCCACGCTCGATATCCTGCGGGCGATTGCCGAAGGACGCGGGCCCAAACATGTGCTGTTTGCGCTCGGCTATGCCGGATGGGCGCCTGGC
Source organism: Micropepsaceae bacterium (assembly GCA_036264295.1). Taxonomy (GTDB): domain Bacteria; phylum Pseudomonadota; class Alphaproteobacteria; order Micropepsales; family Micropepsaceae; genus CAIYRG01. The sequence goes on from DATARE010000207.1 coordinate 2,344, forward strand.
CAGATCGAAAGCGAGTTCCAGACCAATGGTTGGCTCCATTGTGAGTCCGACCCTTCGCTGGTTTTCGGCGTTGCTGCGGACGCGAAATGGCGCACCGCGCTGCAACGTCTGGGGGTCGGGCCTTCCGGCCTGGTCTCCGACACCGGCCGGGCTTAGAGCAGAATGCGATCAGATCGAATCGCATTGCGCTCTACGATCCTTTTTTATGAACCGCATTTTCCACGATGAACCGGCAGCCACTTCATCGGAAAATGCTCTAGCGCTTCACTGCGCCACGGTGTCGGCGATGAAATTTTCGACCCTGTCCGCCGGCAGCGCACTGCCAAACAGAAAGCCCTGACCAAATTCGCAGCCGATATCGCGCAACAGCAAAGCGTCGGCCTCGGTTTCGATGCCTTCCGCCACGACCGCGAGATTCAGCTCGTGCGCGAGGGCCACAATAGAGCGCAAAATCGTGGCGCCGGATCGTTGGTTCACATCGGCGATAAAGCTCTTATCGATTTTGATCGCTTCGAACGGAAACCGCCGCAAATGGCTGAGCGACGAATGACCCGTGCCGAAATCGTCGACCGCAAGACCCACGCCCAAATCGCGCAGGCGCTGCAGCGCGGTCACCGCGCGGTCGGCCTCTCGCATCACCGCACTTTCGGTGATTTCAAGTTTCAGCGACCGCTTGGCGATATTGGCGGACTTCAAGAGCTCGGCGAATTCTTCCACGAAGGCGGCGTCGGCAATCTGCCGCCAGGCGACATTCACGCTCACGAAAAGCGCCGGCTTCATTGGAAAAAGCCGCTGCCACTCCGCGAGATCCCGCACCGCGCTTTCCAACACAAACTGTCCGAGCGGCAATATCAAGCCGCTTTGTTCGGCATGGGGCACGAAAGTTTCGGGTTCAACCAATTGGCCATCGGGACGGCGCCACCTGAGCAGCGCTTCAAAACCCGCGATCCTGAGATCGGCAAGCCGTACAATCGGCTGATAATGGGTCTCGATCTGGCCCCGCTCCAGCGCATGGCGCAACCCGGCTTCGAGCGCAACCGCATCGCGCGGAGCCGGAGCGGAAGCGGTATACAACGCGACGCGCCCTCCGCCTTGCAGCTTGGCCTCGATCATCGCCCGTTCGGCTTGAATCAAAAGATCCGGCCCTTGCGGCGAATCGCGGCCCGACGCCACGCCAACGCTTGAGGTCAGATAGACCTCGCGATCCGCGATGACGAAAGGCGCGCCCGTCACGGCGAGCACATTTTTTCCCAGCCGGGTGAGGTCGCCGATATCGAAAGCAAGAGCAGCGAACATATCCCCGCCGACGCGGTAGAGCGTCAGGCGTCCGGAACTGCGTTCGGCCTCGAAGGCGTTTTCCAGGCGTTCCACGAAAGCGGCAAGCGCGACATCGGCGCCATCGCGTCCCAGCGAATCGTTGACCGCCTTGAAACGGTCGAGATCGAACACCGCCAAGGATGCACGGGCCACATCGCTGCCAATATCTTCCAGCCGCGCCTGCAGAGCGGGCCGCGTTTCGAGCCCCGTCAGCGCATCGACACTACCGGGGCCTTCACCTGTTTCCAGTCGCTTGCGCGCCGTCACGTCGGCAATGAGCCCGAGACAGCGTTCGGCCTCGCTGGATTGACCGCTCATGGTGGCGCGCAGTTCGCACCAGATCATGCGCGCGCCGGCGCGGAGACGGAACTCCACCCGGAACGCCATGCCGGGACGGTGGCGATAAGTCTCGAGCGCCTGTTCGAACACCGGACGGTCGTCGGGGTGAATACGTCCGAGCCAATTCTCGCGGGACAGCTCGACCGCCCCCAGCGGCAATCCGATCAAGGCCGCAGCCTCCGCGGACAGCGAAAGCAATTCGCTCGCGAAATCGAAATCGAACACACCCTGCTGCGAAGCGACAACGGCGGCGAGGTCGCGCACCTGATCGTATGCCTCGTCGGTGATGAGCGCCTGGCTGTCGTTATGTTTGTGCGTGGCTTCGAATTCGCGCAGGCGCTCGATGGAATGTTCCACCGGGACCGCGGTGGCGAGCGCCACCAACAGCGTGCCCGCGGCAGCGAAGCCGCCAATGGCACTTGCCGCAATCAGATTGACGCCGAAGAATCCGAGCGCATTGAGCGCGGCCACCGCCGTGACCAGCGCAAAGATCGTCGCGGCGGGGGCAAGGCGGCGTGCCGCGGCAATCCCGATCCGCCCGCAATGGGCGAGATAGCCCGCCGCTGCCGCGGCGCCAAACAGCGCGAGCAATCGCACCGCGAGCGCAGCCCCGGGGGCTCCGGCATAGGCGGCAATGCCGACGCCGAAAATCGCCATGCTCGCCCAATCGCGCCATCGCGCGGCGTGCGGGTGAAACGCTTCGAACGGCGCGATGTAATCGACCACCCTGATGGCCGCCGCCACGGCCAGCGCGATGGCGAACGAAGCCAGCGCATAAGGCCCGCTCAGTAGAGTGAGAATCCTGCCGTCGAACAGACCGATCATGGTGAGATGCGCGACCAAGACCGCGAACAGAAACAGCGCGGCCCAGCGTGGGAAGATGCGCGCGGAGATCATGGCGGCGCCCGCGGCAAACGCCATCGATGCGGTGAAAAGACCGGAGACCAGTCCCGAAAGTACCGCCACCCGGCGATTGTGCGCGATCAATGCTGGCTCGGTCCAGGCCAGCAGCGCCGGCCGCCCCGCCACATTTTCAAAATGCAGCGCCAGATTTCCTGAACGTCCCGCCGGTATGACGACGCGGAAAGCATTCTCACCGAATGCAACCGCGCGCTCGATGACGATCGCGGGATCGGAACCGGCGGCTTCGATCAAGGTCGGGCGCCCCGCGGGAGGCGCAAGCGCGAGTGCGTTGGCGGCCGGTTCCACCGCGGTGAGCACGCGCGCCGAGGGCTGAGCCGAACGGTTCTGCACTTCCAGCGTGAACCATTCCGCGCGCGGATCGGCAGCATCCTTGACGGCGCGCGGCTGCACCGAAGGGCCGAGATCGATCACCGGCGGGGACACTGCGAAATCGAGCGCCGCCCCGGTCGCAGACGAAGTTTCCTCGGCGGCGCACACATTCGTCGCGACGATCATCAGTGCGAGAAGCAATGCGCGAAAGATCAAGAGACCACGCTTGGATTCGAGACGCCTTAACCTACAGGCGCCTCATCCTCCAGCAAAGCGAAGAGAATGTGGTCCCGCCATTCACCATTAATCTGCAGATAGCGGCGCGCCCTGCCCTCTTCCCGGAATCCGACCTTCATCAGCAGATTGCGCGAGGCTTCATTTTCCGGGATGCAGGCGGCTTCCAGCCGGTGCAGACCCAACAGCTCAAACACAAAGGGCAGCATCAACCGAATGGCCGCATACATATAGCCCTGCCGGGCGTAAGGCACCCCGATCCAATAGCCAATGGCCGCCGATTGGGTGACGCCGCGGCGCACATTGGTCAAGGTGCAGCCGCCCATCAGCGCATTGTCTTCCTTGCGGAACACCAGAAACGGGTATGCCAGATCGTTGCGAATCTCGCGCTGATAACGGCGCAGGCGGCGGCGAAACGCGGTTCGCGTCAATTCGTCGGCCGCCCAAACCGGCTCCCAAGCGGAAAGAAAGGCGCGGCTCTCGCCCCGAAGCGCAGACCATTGTGCGTAATCCGACATTTGCGGGTAGCGCAGCATGACGCCATTGCCCTGCAGCACCGGCTCACGGCCGCCGGGAAAAATCATGCCGCGCATGAACATGGTTCAGTGCGCGCCGGTCAGCGCCGAGGCGCGGCCGAAACGCTGGGCAAAGCGGTCACGCGATTCCAACCGCTTCACCGGTCCCACTGCGGCGATTGCCGGATTGCCTGTCTGGCAGATGTTCTCCGCAAAGCGCGCAAGTGCTGCGGCATCCACGGCATCGACGCGCGCAATCAGTTCGTCCACGCTCAAGACCCGGCCATAGGCATAGAGATGGCCCGCCATCAATTCGCAGCGCTGATGCGGGCTCTCCAACCCCATCAGCAGAGACGCTTTGAGTTGTGCACGCGCGCGCGCCGCCTCCTCCTCCGTCGTATGGGTGACCATGTCTTCGATTTCGGCGGCAATCAAGGGCGCCACCTCGCCGGCCTTGTCTTCCGCCGTGCCCGAATAGACGCCGAACATGCCGGTGTCGCGATAGGAGTGCGAGAACGCATAGATCGAGTAGCAAAGCCCGCGTTTTTCGCGCGCTTCCTGAAACAGGCGCGAGGACATGCCGCCACCCAGCGCCGTGGCAAAGACCTGCGCGGTGATGGCGTCGGGATCGGCGGAGGCGACGCCCGGAAACGCAAAGGCGAGATGCGCCTGTTCGAGATCGTCCTGGCCGCGTATATCGCCGCCCTTGAATTGGGCCGGTGCGGATTCGCGCTCGGTACCTTGTTCGAGCGGCGCGAACAGCCGATGGGCAGCATCCAGCATGGCCTGATGCTCCACCGCGCCCGAGGCAATCAGCATCATGGCGCCGGCCCGATAATGCTTGCCCATGAACGCCACCAGATCGTCGCGCGAAAAAGCGGCCACGGTCTTTTCGCTGCCGAAAATGGGCCAGCCCATTGCCTGGCCGGGATAGGCGGCCTCCTGAAGATAATCGAAGATCAGATCGTCCGGCGTGTCGCGGGTCTGCCCGATTTCCTGGATGATGACTTCGCGTTCGCGTTCGAGCTCGCCGGGATCGAACGTCGAGCGCAGCAGAATATCGGCGATCATGTCGAGCGCCAGCCCGACATCGTCCTTCAGGACGCGCGCATGAAACGCGGTCTGCTCGCGGCTGGTATAGGCGTTGATGTCGCCGCCGACCGCTTCGATTTCGGTGGCGATGTCCTTGGCCGAGCGCGTGGCCGTGCCCTTGAACGCCATATGTTCGAGCAGATGCGAAAGCCCGGCCTCGGGCGCATTCTCATGCCGCGCGCCGCAATTCACCCACACGCCCAGCGCCGCGCTCATCAGATGCGGCATCGGATCGGTGGCGACGATAAGCCCGGACGGCAGCCGTGAAATCTCGACGGTCATTTTTGTTTTGCGTGCTCCAGAACGAATGCCTTCACCGCGGACGCGCTGTTGGCAAGGACAGTGTAGCGCTCTTCACGGCTTAAGAGGTCGGCGAGATGGGGTGGCAGCGCGGTCGCTTTGCCGATGGCCTGGGTGACCGCGGTGGAAAATTTCGCCGGATGGGCGGTGGCCAAGGCCACCACCGGTCCGTGAAGCCGGGTTCTAAGTTTCGCCGCCGCCGCCACGCCGACTGCGGTGTGCGGATCGATCACCAGCCCGGACTCTTTTGATGCGGGCGATGGTGGCGATGGTTTCCGTATCGTCCGTGCTGGCCGCCAAATAGCGCCGCTGCAATTCCTCAAGAATGTGTGGCGGAATGGCAAGCGAGCGCGTTTGCGCGAAACCGGCCATGGCATTGGAGACGAACGCCGCATCGCGGCCCGAGGCTTCGAACAAGGCCCGCTCGAAATTGCTCGCCACCTGGATATCCATCGAGGGGCTGAGCGTGGGCGTGGCGCGGCCTGTCTCGTAACGGCCGGTTTTCAGCGTGCGCGCCAGGATGTCGTTTTCATTGGTGGCGATGACAAGCCGCCCCGCCGGAAGGCCCATGCGCTGCGCCGCTTCGGCCGCGAAGATGTCGCCGAAATTGCCGGTGGGCACGACGAAATTCACCGCGCGCCCGAATCCGGCGCCCAGCGACGCCGCCGCCGTGAAGTAATAGACGCATTGCGACACGATACGCGCGAAATTGATCGAATTGACCGCCGTCAGATTGGTGCGCGTGGAAAATTCGTTGTCGGCGAACAGCGTCTTCACGATGGACTGCGTATCGTCGAAGCTGCCTTCGAGCGCGATGTTGTGAATGTTGGAATCCAGCACGCTGGTCATCTGGCGCCGCTGCACGTCCGACACCCGCCCCTTGGGATGCAGCACCACCACATCGACATTGGGCTGCCCGCGCAATGCGGCAATGGCCGCCGAACCGGTATCGCCCGAGGTCGCCACGATCACCGTCGCGTTGCGATTGCGCTGCGCCAACGCGCGCGCAAACAGCCGCCCCATGAGCTGCATCGCCACGTCCTTGAAGGCGAGGGTCGGCCCGTGGAAGAGCTCCAGCAGGAAGAAATCCGGCGCCAGCTGCACCAGCGGCACCACCGCCTTGTGCGCGAAGCCCGCATAGGCGGCCTCGATATCGGCACGGAAATCGTCATGGCTGAACGCATCGCCGATGAAGGGCCGCATGATGCGAAACGCGACATCGGCATAGGAAAGGCCCGCGAATTCGCCGATCGTCTTGGCGGCAAATTGGGGCCAATGCTCGGGCAGATACAGCCCCCCATCCGGAGCCGGTCCGCCCAGCAGCACATCGGCAAACGATGCCCCCGCCTCTCCCCTGGTGCTCAGATATCTCATGTGGCTCTTTTCGGGCTTCCCCAATTTTCCATTTTCAATCCCGGCACGCGCGTGAACTCACGTTCGTTTGCGGTGACCAACAGCGCCCCACGCCGGCGGGCCTGCGCCGCAATAATGACATCATAAGCACCGATGGGCGTTCCGGCCCGCTCAAGCGATGCACGAATTTCGGCCGCTTCCTCAGCATCTTCGGCGCTAAAATCCAAGAGGCGAATAGGCCCGGCCAGGAAATCCCTGACCCTGCCGGCATTGTGTTCGGGCCGGGCGCTCTTGGCGACGCCATACCACAGCTCGAACAGAACGATAGGCGACATCGCCACCGCGATGCCGCGATCGAGCGCATCTTGCAACCCTGTCTCGACGCGAGAATTTCGGCTGTTCAGCAATGCGATGACTGCATTTGTATCGAGACAAATCATTCGTCGAAAATTTTCCGCGGCGGCGGCATAGCGGGCTGCTGGCGCCCCTCGGGCATGAAGGGTTCATCGCGGTATTCGTCCAATTTCGCAAGCCAGCTGGCGACATCACTTTCGATCGGTTCCAGAAGCACGCCACGTCCCACGCGCCTCACCCGCACCTCCGAACCCGGCAGGCGAAATTCCTTGGGCAGGCGCACCGCCTGGCTGCGCCCATGTTTGAACAATTTGGCAGTGCGATCCGCCATGGCCGACCCTATTAGTAGATACCAAAGATATATATCACTGTCTCAGAAGAAACAACTGTTCCTATCCGCCGAAACCGAGTCTGCCGCGCGAGCGGTGATAGAGCAGATAGACCGCCAGCAGCGCCAAAGCGAGCCCGAACCAGGTCATGGCGTATTGCAAATGATCGTTGGGAAAATCCACCTGGGTCCGGCCGCCCAAGGGCCAGCCGCCGGGATTGGGCGTGGCATCCGCCTCGATCAGGACCGGCGGGACCGTCAGGCCCAGGCTGGAGGCCATGGCGGGCACGTCTTTGATGAACCATAGCCGGGTTCTGGGATCGGGTGGCGGTGTAAACATTCCCGGCCGCTGGGAGAGGCGCAGCACCCCGGTCAAAGTCACCTCGCCCGCCATCTGCCCGGCGGCGCGGGTTTTGGGATCGCGCAAGCCATCGGGCACGAAACCGCGGTCCACCAGAACGGTCTGTCCGTTCTCCTGGACCAGCGGCGTAATGATTTCGACCCCGATTGCCCCCATGGGCCCGCGCGAAAACACATAAAGCTCGCGGCCGTGCAGGAAACGCCCCGAGACCTCGACATGGTGGTAATCGGCGTTCGCGCCTTCGCGCAAAGCATCGGCCAGGGGCACGGGCGCTGCGCGCATCCCGGTTTCGACGCTGGCAATCAGCGCTTCTTTTTCGCCCAGCCGTTCGATCTGCCACACGCCAAGGCCGATCAGGACCGCAAACCCGAACAGGAACCACAGTGTCGGACCCAGCAACGGCCGAAACCGGATCACTTCGCCATCCGGCTTTCTTCGGCGCGGTGCTTGTATTGCAGCATCACGAGACCCGCCTTCAGCGGCCGCAGCAGGCCGAGCGACAGGATCAACACCGCCGGTCCCCAGATCACCGCGTGAACCCAATAAGGGGGGCTGTACTTGACCTCCACGAGCAGCGCACCACCCGCGACAAGGGCGCCCACGATCAGAATGACGAACACCGCCGGGCCGTCACCCGCCTCGAACCGCGCATAATTCAGGCCGCAAACGGAGCAGCCCGAACCGACCTTGAGAAAACCTGAAAACAAATTCCCCTTGCCGCAACGCGGGCACCGTCCCAGCAGAGCCGCATAAGCGAGCGACGGCGCAACCCAGGGCCCTGGGCTGCCGGTATCGCCCGCTTCACTCATTCGGTCATGACGCCGTAGGAACCCCAAACATAGATGCAGGCGAACAGGAACAGCCAGACCACGTCGACGAAGTGCCAGTACCAGGCGGCCGCTTCGAAGCCGAAATGGCGCGTCGGGGTGAAATGGCCCGCAATGGCGCGAAACAGACACACCGTCAGGAAGAGCGTACCGATGATCACATGCAGGCCGTGGAAGCCCGTTGCCATGAAGAAGGTCGAGCCATAGATGGCGTTCAGATTGCCCATGCCGCCGGTCGCCGATGCGGTCAGCGACTTATGCGCAACATCGGTGAACGGAACCATCATCGCGTGATTGAAGCCGAAGGAAAAGGTCGCGTGGCTGTACTCATAGGCCTGTACGCAGGTGAAGCTCGCACCCAGGATGATGGTGACGACCAAGCCCTGGATCGCGCCCTTGCGATCACCCTTCAGAATGGCGTGGTGCGCCCAGGTGACCGTTGCGCCGGATGTCAGCAGGATCAGCGTGTTGAGCAGCGGGAAATGCCATGGATCGAACGGCACGATCCCTTGCGGCGGCCAATGGCCGATGCCGACATCGAGCGAGAACAGCGCCGAATTGAAGAAGGCCCAGAACCAGGCGAAGAAGAACATCACTTCGGAAGCGATGAACAGGATCATGCCATAGCGCAGGCCGAGCTTTACGACCGGCGTATGGTCGCCGCGTACGACCGATTCCTTCACCACGTCGCGCCACCAGCCCGCCATGGTGTAGAGCACCAACAGGAAGCCTATGATGAAGATCCAGGGCTGACCCGCGACCGGCAGACCGAAGAAATCCGCCGAGGCGTTCATCCAGAACACCGCGCCGATCAGCATGATAAAGGCGGCTGCCGCGCCGACCACCGGCCATGGGCTGGGATCGACCAGATGATAATCGTGATGGACTTCGCCGTGAGCCATGGTGTTCGCCTTTCGAAGGATCAGCCCCCCGAACCCTTCGCCGGAACGGCAGCGGTTTTCGCGTCCGTCTTCTGATTGGTTGCGGGATAAAATGTGTAAGACAGCGTAATTTCGGTCACCGTATCGTTTTCCCGATCCTTCAGGATCGTGGGCGAAACGAAGAACGACACCGGCATTTCGACGGATTCGCCGGCTTCGAGCCGCTGCTCGGTGAAGCAGAAGCATTGGATCTTGTTGAAATAATAAGCCGCATTGTCGGGCGCCACATTGAAGGTCGCATGGCCGAGAATGGACTTGTCCGAACGGTTGATCGCGCGGAAATAGACCAGCTTTTGCTCGCCCGCCTTCACTTTGACGGTGCGCTGCTCGGGCAGGAAACTCCAAGGCAATGCGGGATCGGTATTGGTGTCGAAGTGTACGGTGAACTCGCGAGTCCCCACGACGCCGGGGGCGGCGGCGGCACGGTTGGGCGTCCCGCCATAGCCGGTGGCACGGCAGAACATGTAATAGAGCGGCACGGCGGCATAGGACGCACCCACCATGCCGATAGCGACGGCAAAGCAGGACGCGAACACAGCGTGATTGCGCGTGATCTTCGTCTTCGCCAGGGCTTGCTTAATCCGCCACATGTCCGCCCAGCCGCACCATGGTCATGACGAAGAACAGGATGACAAGAAACAGCAACGTGCCCGCGATGGCGTAATTGCGCATGCGGCGGGCGCGTTCAAACCGTGCTCTTGCCTCGTCATCGCCGTTCATCCCAGCGCCAGAGGCGGGAAGGAGGCAAATCCCGCCGCCTGCTCCACCAGAAGCGCCGCGAACAGCGCAAACAGATATAAAATCGAAACCCCGAACAAACGCTTTGCCTGCGTTTCGCGGACCGTGTCGCGCTCGCGCGCAACGCGGATGCTCTGGGCCAGAAACCACAGCCCGATGCCGGCATTCGCGGCGAGGTAAAGCGGCCCGGCAAAGCCCAGGATCACCGGCGCAAAACCGCAGCCGACCACAAGCACCGTATACAGAACGATCTGCCGGCGGGTTTCGGATTTGCCCGACACCACGGGAAGCATGGGCACGCGCGCCCGCGCATAATCTTCCGCCCGATAGAGCGACAGCGCCCAGAAATGCGGCGGCGTCCAGAGGAAGATGATCGCCACCAGCACCAGAGGCGGGAGCGCCAGCGATCCCGTCACCGCCGCCCAGCCGATGGCGGGCGGCAACGCGCCGGCAAGCCCGCCGATGACGATGTTTTGCGGCGTACGGCGCTTCAGCCACATCGTGTAGACGAAGACGTAGAAGCCGATGGTGAAGGCCAGCAATGCGGCCGCCACCAGATTGACGAACAGCCCCATCACCGTCACGGCGCCAATGGAGAGCGTGGCGCCGAACGCCGCAGCCGTACCCGCCGTCAAATGGCCCTGCGGCACGGGCCGGCCCATGGTGCGTGTCATCAGTGCATCGATGTCCGAATCATAGGCCATGTTGAGCGCGCCCGACGCGCCCGCGCCCACCGCGATGCAGAGAAGCGCGGTCAGCGCCGTCGCCACATGGATGTGCCCGGGGGCGAGCACGAGGCCCACCACCCCGGTGAACACCACCAGCGACATCACCCGCGGTTTGAGCAGCGCGACGTAATCGCCAACGGAAGCAAAATTCAGCTCCGTATTCGCGACCCCGTCCGCCCTCTCAGCAAGAACATTCATGCGTCACCGTTCAATGATGCGCCGTGTCGGCAATGCGCGGAAGGTCGTTGAAGGTGTGGAACGGCGGCGGCGAAGACAGCGTCCATTCCAGCGTCGTCGCGCCTGCGCCCCACGGATTGTCGCCGGCGATGCGCTTGCGCATCAGGGCTTCGGCCATGCACAGCAGGAACACGAGCACGCTCGCCGCCGAGATGAACGAACCGATGGACGAGATGTAGTTCCAGCCCGCGAAGGCATCCGGATAATCGGCAATGCGGCGCGGCATGCCGGCCAGCCCGACGAAATGCATGGGGAAGAAGGTCAGGTTGACGCCGACGAACATCACCCAGAAATGCAGCTTGCCCAGCGTCTCGTTGTACATGTAGCCGGTGATTTTCGGGAACCAGTAATACCAGCCCGCGAAGATCGCGAACACCGCACCCAGCGACAGCACGTAATGGAAGTGCGCCACGACGTAATAGGTGTCCTGAAGCACGACGTCGACGCCGGCATTGGCCAGCACCACGCCGGTCACGCCGCCGATCGTGATCAGGAAGATGAAGCCGATCGACCAGAGCATGGGGGCGCGGAATTCGATCGAGCCGCCCCACATCGTGGCGATCCAGGAGAAGATCTTCACCCCCGTCGGCACTGCGATCACCATCGTGGCGGCGACGAAATAGGCCTGCACGGTCGCCGACATGCCGACCGTGTACATATGATGCGCCCACACGATGAAGCCGATGCCGCCGATCGCGACCATCGCGTAGGCCATGCCGAGATAGCCGAACACCGGCTTCTTGGAGAACGTCGAGACGATCTGGCTGATCATGCCGAAGCCCTGCAGGATGAGGATGTAGACTTCCGGGTGGCCAAAGAACCAGAACAGGTGCTGGAACAGCAGCGGATCACCGCCGCCGTCGGGGGAAAAGAAGGTCGTGCCGAAATTGCGATCGGTGAGCAGCATGGTAATGGCGCCCGCCAGCACCGGCATCGACAGCAGCAGCAGAAACACCGTGACCAATTGCGACCATACGAACAGCGGCATCTTGTGCAGCGTCATGCCGGGCGCGCGCATATTGAAGATCGTGGTGATGAAATTGATTGCTCCGAGGATCGAGGAGGCGCCGGCCAGGTGCAATGAGAGAATGGC